>NZ_KV796792.1:18841-61883 GCF_001809235.1 Corynebacterium sp. HMSC072A04
GTGTCCGGCTGCACTGTTGGCGGCGTCTAGCGCGTACTCGGTACTACATGGGGGTGTTGGAGGCGCCACGACTCGGTGGCGTTGCGTCAACTTCTACTTGGAAAAGCTAGTTCTTGTGGCTAACTTCAAACAGATCATCGCGATGTGCATTGAAGGTGATGGGGTCTTTACAGGTTTACAGCCAACTGCCCGTGTAAACACATGCAGATAAGCGTTTGGCGCTCTTGGGGCAGAGGTTTAAAAGCGTTCATTTGTTTGAAAATGATGTTTTGCTGCTGTCATTAAATGCGCCAGCTTCTCATACGGGCGCGTACGAAAGTACGGTTCCCTCTCGAATTAGGTGTGGTTCATTGAAAAGCGTGTGCCCCCAGGAGGTTTCCCTGGGGGCACACGCGTGTTTCTCTTAGCTCTTTAGAACCAAGAAAGTTAGGGCCAATCTACTTAACAACAATCTTTACCATCACCGGCTCGTCATTCACGGTTACTTCCTGACTACCCTCGAGCGCTCGCGCGGAGGAAAGACTGGAAAGCCCTGAACAAGATGCGTTGATGGTATGCGAACCAGGTTCCAACGCGTAGAAGTACACGCCTTTGGCATTAGTCGTGTGTACCTTTTCCTGCGAAAGGCCAATAAGCTTACATTCGCCTGCCGAGTTACCACTGGAGGTTACAACGCGAATCGTTGATTCTCCTGCATTAGGCTTGGACTGCCCATCGTTGGGGAGGCCTTGGCCGACACTGATTGCAACAACTAGGGAAATAATGCCCAGAACGGTACCAATGAGTCCGAGAAGGTTACTGGGGTTATTAATGAGAGCTTGAACCTGAGCTGGAACCGGGATCTGTGGTTGCATTGTTTTGGATCTCCTTAATGTCATTGAAGGTATTTAGCATGCTTGGGCTGATACGTAGGGCACTGTTTTCAGGGCAGCCGAGATCGCTGATGCCATGCGTGTGAATGCCGATGGCAGCGTTGTCTGTGGTATAGACTGGCGAGCCGCTTTGTCCGCCCGTGGTGTCCAAGTTATAGCAGAGTCGAGTTTGGGTTCCTGGTTGAAGGATTCCGCTCATTGTCCACAGTTGTCCGTAGTCGCGAATCAGGCCCTCGCCTTTTTCTCCTGGAAATCCGGTGACAGTTGCTTTTTGCCCGGAGAAAGCGGAAGAAGTATCGCTCGGTTTAATTCCAAACCAGCTGGAAGAAATCGGCTTTGCAAACTTTACAACTCCCCAGTCGTGATCGGCGGACCCGGTAGTGGGGTATTTGGCGGATACCCACTTTTGGGACGCAAAGGTATAAGACCACTGGCTCCAATCTGATGGACGGAAAATGAGCTTTGGAGTCCATCGCTGCTTATCTTTTTCGTAAAGGCAGTGGGCAGCCGTAATGAGAGTATCTGGTGAAATCATCCAGCCAGTACAATGGTTAAAGCCGTCTCGCTGGATCTGGACGATAGCCGGGTTGGGAGATGCCTTTTGCCGATCATCGGTACCGATAATCGAGTAAGTCCCTACCGTGGTTTCGCGGTCTTGGGAGGTCGCCGTGTTTGGAAATCCGGAAAGTCCAACTGCCTCCGTGCCAGAGTTGAGGTCATCGTTATCAGTTGCAATTGGCAGGAATAGCTCCTCGCCTGTTTCTGACACGCCCACCACAGAGTCGTGAAATGCTTGGGTTTGAGCATTTGCTACGGTGGGGGACAGACAGGTTATTGCAGCCACTATTGCTGCGATAGTAGATTTCCGAAGAGAGAACTTCATGAGTATCCTTTGCAGGTGAGAGATGATGATGTGTGGGGTGAACTGGGGTAATTCCCATTCACCTTGCAGTGAATTATGAGGCATCGAAAAGGGCCGTGCAACCGTCAGGCGGTTTGATGTTGCCTCGTGTTCCCCCAAATAGGGGAGGGGTGGCCTCTTGTTTCATCGGGTCCGACTGGCCGGCTGCGCTGGGGATCCTATATAGGTTGCCAACCTCGTGGGTGGGTTAGTCGGGGTTGGTTTTCTCTGCGGGAGCTATATGGACCTGTTGTCTCCGGGCATGACTTGAAAGCTTATCCATGACGGACAAAACTTGGGACCCTTCAGACTGGTGGCTCGATACCCACACCGAAGAACCTGTAGCGCCACTGGAGTTAGCCAAGTAACAAGACTTCGAACGCCAAGGAGAAAAGCACCACGCGCTACCTGGGCGAAAGAAGAACTCAAACGGCGCGGCCACCCAAACGGCGACCAGCCACATACGACGCCCACATCGACTACGAATGGAACCCCAGCCTAGGCGTAAGAAAAGGCTGGGGCGGGGTTCCTAAATCCACACGAAATGTCCGTTACGCTCGGAGAAAAATGACCTTGAGTCCAAGGCTTACATACAAAACGCACACATTAAACTCGGGAGAGCGCTCTATTCAGACTCGGTTGGGACACAGGCAGCGGCAATGATGCCGAGGACTGCCAGCAGGCCGATACCACCAGCTGCGTACTGAGCCTCGCGTGGGATGTTGCGCGTGACGTTGTACGTCAGCGACTCAATTTGCTTCTGTACCGGCTCAAGGCCCGGGATATTGAACTGCGCGCTGATGTTCCCGAGGAAGGCCAGTGGGATGGCGAGGGCTGCTGGGATGGTGAGGCCGAGGACCGTCGGCAAGCAACGCTCACTCACAGAGGAACCACCTGCCGGGGTCGCCGGCTTGTCGCCGGACTTGACGGTTTCTGAGGTGCCGTCGGTGTAGGTGATGACGAGGTTACCGTCGGCATCCGTGGTCACGGACTTAATGCCGCGGCCGTCCTTGCCATCTTTACCGTTTGCGCCATCGCGGCCTGGTGCGCCATCGAAGCCATCGCGGCCCGGCGTGCCCTGGTCGCCCTTCGCGTCGGCGAGGGTACCGAGAATCTCAGAGGTGCCGTCGGTGTAGGTGACGACCACCTCGTCCTTGTCGTTGGTCGTCACGGACTTGATGCCACGGCCGTCTTTACCGTCGGCGCCGTCCTTACCGTCCTGGCCGGCGTCGCCCTTGTCGCCCTTAGGGCCCTTGTCGCCGTCCTTACCGTCCTTGCCATCGGCGCCGACGACCTTGCCAGCATCCTCGGTGGTGCCGTCGGTGTAGGTGATGATGAGATGTCCGTTATCGTCAATGGTGACGGACTTGATGCCGCGGGCGTCGTCAGTCGGCGCTGGGTCCTCGGTCTTGTCACAGTCCTTAAGATCGTCAGCAGAGCGCTTCACCGTCGCAAGGTTAAAGCCCACCTTGACCGGGTCGTGGTCGGAAGAGCGGTAGGGGTTATCGGCCTCGAAGACATCGCCGCCGGTGTAGTTACGGCGGGAGTACTCCATGGCGATGGGCTCGTCGGAGTTGATGTTCCAGGTCTGCGCGGCTTGAGCATCGACGTGCTCGTTGGCCAGGATGTGGTCCAGGGAGCCGAGGCGGCCGGAGAACTGGTAGGAGGCCACGTCCTGCCAGTCCTCTTGTGCGTTGAGCTCCTCAACCGGGATGGTGTAGCCGGCGTTGCGGAAGACGGAGATGGCATCTTCCTTGGAGTAAGCGTTCAAGTCACCCATGACGAAAGTGGCCTTCTCCTGCCACTGTGGCTGCTTGGACAAACCATCCAGGACTGCCTGGGCGTGGGCATTGCGCACGTTGGGGTTGTTGCCCTGGCCGTCGCCGGTGTCCTCGTCGCCCTTAGCCACCGAACCCTTGGACTTGAAATGGTTGGTGACCACCACGAAGGAATCCAGGCCCTCAGCAGTGCATTTGTCGGAGACGGGCTGGAACTCGGCGGCGAGCGGGGTGCGGGCGGTGCCCTTGAAACGCTCGTCCTCTAGCAAGGTGGCCTCACCTACTGGCTGGACGCGGTCCTTCTTGTAGATAATCGCGGTGCGGATGACATCCGTGTCCGCCGCGGAGTTCGCTGGGGCCTTGACGTAATCCCACTTCTCAGAACCCGCGCGGGAGTTGAGTTCATCTACGAGGTACTTCACGGCATCGTCATAGGTGCCACCCACGGTGTTCGCGGCGTTTTCGATCTCCGACAAGCCAATGACATCGGCATCGAGGCCCTCCAGCGCGGTGAGGATCTTGCCCTTCTGGTCATTGAACGCGGACTCGGACCACGCCCCGCGGAAGGTGGGGCTGTCGGAGCCGACGCCGTTGCCAAAGCGGTCCTTGTAGGACTTCGCGCCGTTGTCCTCACCTAGGTTGATGAAGAAGTTCAGCACGTTAAACGCCGCCACGGTGTAATCACCAGCGACCTGCGGAGCCTCCGGGCGGGCCGGGTCCCACGTAATCGGCAGGTCCGCGGTAGCGGAATCACCCGTAATCATGGTGGTGGGCTGGAAACTCCACTGCTCGTGGCCGTAGCCCAGGATGACGCCAGAGTCGGCAAACTCCACCTGGTTGGTGGTGCGGATGGTCTTCACATCCGAGCCGTTCTGCATGATGTACGGCAGCTTCGTCGACGCGCCATCGCGGGTGAAGTCACGGGTGGAGCCGTCATCCAAGATGACGTACTTCGCCGCGTTAGACGCTTCCATGTCCTTTTGTTCCTGAGTACCCGGGGAGACGATATCGGTAGGTTGGCGCAGCGCCTCCGTACCCGGGGCCAGGCCCAACTCGCCGTAGCGGTTGAGGCCGTAGTTATCGGTCACCGTGTGCACGCCGGGCTTGAGCAGCATGGACTCGAGCTTTTCGCGGGCCTCGTCGCCTTCCGGCAGGGCATCGATGGTCAGCGGGGTGACGGGATCGAGTGCGGTGTCGAGGACGGAGCCTTGGGCTAGGGCGATTTGGGTCTGCCCGTAGTACTCGTCGACGGAGCCAGTGACCTCGACTGATTCCCCAATCTCTGGGTAGAAGCCGGTGCCACCGGTGTAGACGAAGATGGCCTCCGAGGCTTTCTTCGGTGCGGTCTGGCCCGTGCCCGGGGTCTGGATGGTGAAGCCGTTGAGGGACTTCTCACCCTGCCACACGGCGGTGACAACACCCTGGGTGGTGACGTTCTGTCCCTTGAGCGGGGACTCCGCGCCGGTGCCCTGGATCTCCGGGATGGTGATGGTGGAACCCGGCTCGGCCGGCTGCGGGTCCTCCGGCGCGGTTGCGCCGCCGCCGGATTTCGGTGTTGGGGCGGCGGTGCTGAAGTCGGCGGCGTTGTCGTCGGTGTCGGTGCTGGCGTCATCGCGCTGCGCGGAGGTGGTGTTGCTCAAGGAAGAGGTAGGGGAGCCCTCGCTTAGCGACGCCTCCCCGTACCCCACCAAGTCCACCTCAGCGCCGGAGGCGTCGTAAAGCTTCACCGAGCCCTTGGAACCGGACAGGCTGAGACCGCCCTCAGCATCCGGGGTGGGCAGCGGCTCACCAGTGCCGCCGCCACCTTCCTGGATGAGGTAGTAGCCGCCAGCCGGGATGGAACCGTTAAGCGTGGTCTTTCCGCCGGAGTTGCCCTTGGACGAGAAATACTCCACGGACCATCCGGAGATGTCAATGGCGGAACCCGTTGGGTTGTAGAGCTCGATGAAGTCGTTGGTGAAGGGGGCGTTCTTGTTGCCGCCGCCACCGTAGACCTCAGAGATAACGGCGTTGGAGCCGTCCACAGAGGCGCTGGCCTGGGGGACAACAATGCAGGTAGAGACAAGGGCGGCGATGGCGAGAGAGCCGATGCGTGTGAGGCGCATGAGAGGTTCCTTTAATCAGCGAGAAAATGACAACGCATCTCGTTCTACCTGCCTTCGCCGCCGCAGGATACCGGAGGATAAGGGGCGAGCTGGGGGTTAAGGTGGGATTCCCCAAGAATTCTTCAGCCGTTTGGTTTGAATTCATCACCCCCAAAGATTCCGAATCTTTCCCGCTGGCGGGATAGACTGGCGGGGCACCTATACTCACGCACAGTAAGGCAGAATTTTCATGGCTCGTGTAGTTGTCAATGTCATGCCCAAGGCCGAGATTTTGGACCCGCAAGGTCAGGCCGTCGTCCGCGCGCTGGGCCGCCTGGGGGTTGCTGGTGTCAGCGACGTGCGCCAGGGCAAGCGCTTTGAAATTGAAGTCGATGATTCGGTCAGCGCCGAGGAACTCGAGAAGGTTGCGTCCACCCTTCTGGCGAACACCGTGATCGAGGACTACGAGGTTATCCAGTAATGAAGATCGGCGTTATTACCTTCCCCGGCACGCTTGACGACGTCGACGCGGCCCGCGCCGCCCGCACCGCCGGCGCCGACGTCGTGTCCCTGTGGCATGCGGACGAGGACCTGCGAGGAGTGGACGCCGTCGTTGTTCCCGGCGGCTTTTCCTACGGTGACTACCTGCGCTCCGGCGCCATCTCTGCGCTGGCCCCGGTCATGCGCGCGGTGGTGGAAGCAGCGAATAAGGGCATGCCGGTGCTCGGCATTTGCAACGGCTTCCAGATTTTGACGGAGGCCGGCCTGCTGCCCGGCGCCTTGACCCGCAACCAGGGGCTGCACTTCCACTGTGTGGATACCTACCTCGAGGTGGCGAACGCGCAGACCTCCTGGACCAGCGAGTTTGAGCAGGGCCAGCGGATCCTGATTCCGGCTAAGCACGGCGAGGGCCGCTTCCAGGCGGACGCGGAGACCGTGGAGCGCCTCGAAGGCGAAGGCCGCGTGGTCTTCCGCTACACGGATAACTTCAATGGCTCCATCAACGACATCGCCGGTATCACCAACGAGGCCGGCAACGTGGTGGGACTCATGCCGCACCCGGAGCACGCCATCGATCTTCTCACCGGCCCGTCCACCGACGGTCTGGGTTTGTTTGTGTCCGCCCTCAAGGTCGTCGCTTAACCCGCGCCGACGGTTATAAGGAGAAACAATGACCGTACACAACGACACCGTCGAGCAGGCGGCCGCGCAGCCCGAGCTGGAGCAGCCCTACCGCGAGTTGGGCCTGAAGGATGACGAGTACGCGCACATCCGCGAGATCCTGGGCCGCCGCCCCACCGACGCCGAGCTGACCATGTACTCGGTGATGTGGTCGGAGCACTGTTCTTATAAGTCCTCCAAGACGCACCTTCGCTACTTCGGCGAGACCATGACCGAGGAGATGGGCTCCAAGATCCTCGCCGGCATCGGTGAGAACGCCGGCGTGGTGGACATCGGAGACGGCAACGCGGTGACCTTCCGCGTGGAGTCCCACAACCACCCGTCCTACGTGGAGCCGCACCAGGGTGCGGCCACCGGCGTGGGCGGCATCGTCCGCGACATCATGGCCATGGGGGCTCGCCCGATTGCCGTGATGGACCAGCTGCGCTTCGGCCCGGCTGATGCTCCCGACACCAAGCGCGTTTTGCCCGGTGTTGTCGGCGGTATTTCGCACTACGGCAACTGCTTGGGCCTGCCCAACATTGGCGGCGAAACTGTTTTTGATGAGTCCTATGCCGGTAACCCGCTGGTCAACGCGCTGTGCGTGGGCACGCTGAAGGTGGAGGACCTCAAGCTCGCTTTTGCCTCCGGTACTGGCAACAAGGTCATGCTCTTCGGTTCGCGCACCGGCCTCGACGGCATCGGTGGCGTGTCCGTGCTGGCTTCTGACACCTTCGAGGACGGCGCCGAGCGCAAGCTGCCGGCCGTGCAGGTGGGTGACCCGTTCGCGGAGAAGGTTCTCATCGAGTGCTGCCTGGAGCTGTACAAGTCCGGCATCGTCGTGGGCATCCAGGACTTGGGCGGTGCGGGCCTGGCCTGCGCCACCTCCGAGCTGGCCGCCGCCGGCGATGGTGGCATGGAGATCAACCTGGACAACGTCCCGCTGCGCGCAAAGGATATGACCGCTGCAGAGATCCTCGCCTCCGAGTCCCAGGAGCGCATGTGCGCCGTGGTGACCCCGGAGAACGTGGAGAAGTTCAAGGAGATCTGCGCGCACTGGGACGTCACCTGCGCTGAGATCGGTGAGGTTACCACCGGCAAGCACCTCATTATCCGCCACCAGGGGGAGGTCGTCGTGGATGCCCCGGCCGGCACTATCGCGGACGAGGCCCCGGTCTACGACCGCCCCTATGCCCGCCCGGAGTGGCAGGATGCGCTGCAGGAGTTTAAGGGCGTCGAGAAGCAGGACCTCACCGTGGCGCTGAAGAAGCTCGTGGCATCCCCGGCTCTGTGCTCGCGAGATTTCATCACCGAGCAGTATGACCGCTACGTGCGCGGCAACACCGTGCAGTCCCACCACGCGAACGCCGGTGTGCTGCGCATCGACGAGGAGACCGGCCGCGGTATCGCGGTATCGGCCGATGCCTCTGGTCGCTACACCAAGCTGGACCCGAACATGGGCACCCGCCTGGCGCTGGCGGAGGCCTACCGCAACGTCGCCGTCACCGGTGCCCGCCCGGTGGCCATTACCAACTGCCTCAACTACGGCTCCCCGGAAAACCCGGACGTGATGTGGCAGTTCCGCGAGTCCGTGCATGGGCTTGCCGACGGCGCCGTGGAACTCGGCATCCCGGTCTCCGGCGGCAACGTCTCCTTCTACAACCAGACCGGCGAGGAGCCGATCTTGCCGACGCCCGTCGTGGGCGTCCTGGGCGTTATCGACGACGTCCACAAGTCCATCGGCAACGAGCTTGGTCTCGTGGAGGAGCCGGAGGTCCTCGTATTGCTGGGTGAGACCAAGGATGAATTTGGTGGCTCCATCTGGCAGCAGGTCAGCGCTCATGAGCAAGGAAATGAGTCGGAGAATGGTTTGAATGGTCTGCCGCCGCAGGTGGACCTGGCCAACGAGCAGCGCCTCGCGGACTTCTTCGTGGGCAACGAAGGCTTGACCGCTGCACACGACATCTCCGAGGGTGGCCTTGCCGTCACCGCATTCGAGATGGCCAAGCGCAGCGGCGTGGGCTTGAGTCTGGACCTGTCCAAGGTTCATGAGGATGCCTTCGTGGCTGCCTTCTCCGAGTCCGCCTCCCGCGTGCTCGTGGCGACGACCGCGGACCGCGTCGACATGCTGCTGCAGCGCGCTGAGGAGTGCGGTGTACCGGCCGTCGTCGTCGGCCAGACCACCGACAACGGTGAACTGGAACTCGGCGGCGAGTCCATCGCCGTTTCTGAGCTGCGTGAGGCCTGGGCTGCAATCCTGCCGGACCTCTTCGGCCACGCGGTCGGGGCAAACTCCGTGGTGGAGTAGGCCCCACTCACGCTGCTTGTCCCGCAGTTTCTAGAAGAAAAGCCCAGCTTCGGCTGGGCTTTTCTTTCCCCGAAGAGCCGCTTCGTAAGACCCACGAAATTCGCAACTGTTTGTTGCTTCAAAGGCATGAAAAGAACTTAAAGTGTCTTTTCATCCCAGTCGCTTTGAATTCCGATACTGGCTTTTTCAACAAGAGGATTCGTGAGGAAGTGCTGGTTTAATGATGCCACTACTTTGTCAGGCCAGGTAGTCCCAGGGGACACGGTTCGTAGCATATGCGCCATGACAATTAAAGCGCCGAATAGCTTTTCACTTTGAATCTCTGGCAGGAGGTAAAGGCTCCCATTGCTACGGATAACTTCAGTTGGAGCCGGAGCAAAAGAACGATTCCATAGCCTTCCATGGTGCGCACACGTATTCCGAATGATAGTTAGCTGCTCGAGCCAACTTGCCAGCGGATGTTTTTTCGTAAGTTTTTGCTTCTGATTCCTATTCAAACTAGCGAAGTCGATCTTTATATCCAGCGCTTCCGAAATCGATCGCTGATCGTTGGATCCTAAGCCTGCATAGAGCTTTGAAATATCCGAAAAATCGAGCACTTCAGCCACAACCCACATGGGATACTGTCCACCGTATTCATCAATGTAGTGCTTCACGGCGTCGTTCTTCTTTGCCCTCGCGAGTCGTCCATACGCTGTACTCAGCCACGACACGTGGTCGAAGTTTGGCCGAAAGTCGTCTGAGCGGAGGTAGAAAGTAGGATCATTGGGGTGTCGAGTACATAGCAGCTCGACGAGCTTGGTTCGCATCGCTACTTCGATTCGCTCCATTCCGTCATGGATCAGGGTGCGGAGTTTCCTATCGGCTTCATATAAGGAGATGACGTGCACAAAATCGGTACCATCGACGAAGTGACTTGAACGACTAGTTCCGTCTTCATTGAATTGTCTGGCTGGATACCAATAGGCAGAAAGTCGGTAGTAGCTAACGTGTGAAAACCATTGTTCAGCTAAAGCTTTGTCGATCTTCATGCCACGGCTTTGCAACCGAATAATATGCTCGTCAATGGTCGCTGCTGGCTTGAGCGATGAAGACATGGGAAGCCAATCTAGAGAGGGGACGAGTTGTTGTGGGGATCGGTTCGGCGGAACGGCGTAAATAGAGATCCAGCCCACTCCGAGTTTCCGAAGAGAAACCGGGCGGGCTGAACTATTAACCAGCATTTTACCGCAGGACCTTGAAATGCGTCAATCCCACTTTTCAGGTAGACGTGCACGTTGAAGGTCTAGTTGTTCATCCGAGGCTCTGTGAAATTAGGGTGCATCGGGGACATCGCCCGAAGTGAGGCGGCAACCTGTTATTACTTAAGCACCGATGGTGCGGGCGATGGTCTGGTCCCAGCTCAGCTTCATCTGGTGAGAGAAGAGGCCGAAGGTGTGCGAGCCTTGGGGGCTGAAGTAACGGTTCACGCGCACCCCGGCGTTGCGGGCGTTGCGGGTGAATTCCTCCGAGCAGTGGTTGGCCACCATCTCTATCGCGCGGGGCCCGAGCCACTGGCTGGGCTTGTTCGTGCCATCGATGGGGCCCGGGGTGCCGGAGGCCGAGCCCACGAAGACCTCGACGTCGCGAAGGCGGCCGGGATTAGCGTTGGGGTCGTGGTCGAACCACTGCGGGGAGCCCGGCAGGCCCCACGCGTTGAAGGAGGAGCCGCCGCCGTAGGCCATCATCGCGGTGGAAGTGGGGAAGCCAATCGCGCCGGAGCGCACCGGGCAGCCGGAGTAGGAGGCCGCGGCCTTGTAGCGCTGTGGGGCGTGGCCGGCGATGTCGAGTGCAGCACCGCCGGTGGAGGAAACACCACCAATGGCATCGCGGCCGGTGCCGTGGAATTCGGCGTCGATCAGCGGGGGCAACTCAGTGGTCATGTAGGTGTTCCACTTGTTGACGCCCAAGATGGGATCCTCGTTATCCCAATCGGTGTAGAGAGAATAGGCGCCGCCGAGTGGCATCACCACGTTGACGTTCTTGCCCACGGCCCATTGGCGAATATCGGTGTGCGTCATCCAGTTCATGCCCGCCTGGCCGCCCTCCACGCCGGGCAGCAGGTAGAAGGAGGGGCGCGGCTTATCGCCCTCGGGGAGCAGGACGTTATTGGAAATCACCGCACGGTTGGCCGGGGACCACACGTCCACCACCCAGTGGTTGCCGCCCATGTGGCGCTGTGAGGTGATGAAAGGCTCGTCGCCCAGCCAGGGCTGCGGGTTGGTCACGCGCGAGGAAACCTCGCCGATCGTGCTGGACTGAGCGGAAGCGGAGCCGACGCCTGCCGACGCCGCCCCCAGCGCCACCATGACGGCCGCGAGCAACGTCGCGGTGCGGCGAGGAACTGAGACATAGGAAAACACAAATAGTGAAGTTTACTTTGTCGGCGCCTTCGAACTGCACATAGCGGCAGAAAACCTGGCGGTAACTTTCGCTTAGCCCTTGTCCGCTGCAGCGCCCCGCCGTATAGTTACGGGTACGTAAGTTTTGAGGGTGAATGCGTTATTCGCATGACCCTCATTTCAGACAAGGCAAGGGCCCTCACTATGAACGCACCCAGTGCTCACATATCCTCCCCGCAAGAGTTTCCAGTTGAAGACAGCTCTATGCGCGAACACAGCACGATGGAGCAGCTCATCCAGCGCACCTATTGGATGGCGGACCGTGGTCCGCGTCCACTGACGCGCGGCTGGGGCCATTTCTTTGCCGCGATTGCTTCCCTCATCGCATCGACCGTCCTCATTACCTTTGGGTGGATGACGTTGCCGTGGTGGCAGGGTCTCGCGGTGACGGTCTACGGCGTGGGAGTGGTGGGGCTCTTTACGGTCTCAGCCCTGTACCACCGCTGGCCGTGGGTATCGATGCGCGCGGTGCAATGGTGGCGGCGTGCTGACCACGCGACGATTTCTGTGTTTATCGCGGCGACGTACACGCCGCTGTGCGCCATCGTGCTGGAGCCGACGCAGGCGCTATGGATGCTAACTGCGGCGTGGGTGGGCGCCATCATGGGCGTGGTCTTGAATTTGGTGTGGATCAATCATCCGCGGTGGTTGGATGTGGTGGTCTACCTCGTCCTGGGCTGGCTCATTCTGCCGCTGCTGCCAAACCTGTGGCAGTCCGCGGGGCCGGCTGTAGTGTGGCTGCTGTTCGCAGGTGGGGTGGTGTACTCGCTGGGTGCGTTGATGTACGGCTTCAAGTGGCCGGGGCGTAATGCGCGCTGGTATGGCTACCACGAACACTTCCACACCGCGACGATCGCCGCGGCGGTGGTGCACATGGTAGCCATCTGGATGGTTGTGGCGGGCTAGCCCTATACAGGGCTAGCGTTGTGGGGCTATTTACTCGGCATCGGTGAGATCTTCGGCGAGGGGGAATTCGAGAGCGACGTCCTGGCACAGAACGCGCGCTGTCGTCGAGCCATTCCACTCGGGATCAAAGCCCACGGCGCGCAGGGCCTCGACGAGTTGCTCGCCGACCTTGATGGTTGCTTCTTCGTTTTCCTCCATCGCGGAGAAACCGAAGTACAGCTCGCCGTCGTAAATAACTCGGCTGATGTCCTGTCGGTGGCAGTAGGCATAGCCGCTGCGGCCTTCCTTCTCAGCGAGCTTGGAGCCTACCCAGACGCCGTCTGAGAGATCCCAGGCCTCGTTGAACGTGAAGGAGATATCGCGCTGAGCAAGCTCCTCGCGCAGGGCTTCGAGGCGCTTAACATCCTCCGACTTTTCTGTGACCAGCCGGCCGTATTCTGCGGCGACTTCGTCGATGATGGTGTCAAAATCCTCTGGATAAGGTTCCTCGTAGCTGGCCTCCCATTCGGAGGGGTCATCGAGGACTTCAATGTAGTCGTTGTGGATGTCCTGGCGAGATTCGCCGTGGCAGAGGCGCAATGCGATGTCATTGCGAAGCGGACTTGGCTCAAGGAGATCATCGGCGGGTGGGAAGGAACTGGAGAACATCGGATGCTGTGTGGTCATAGCTCAGAGAGTAACCAGCCCCTATCGCTACTTTCAGAAAACTAGGGAGGGCACCCCGCCAGATGGCGAAAGTGCCCTCACTATGCGTGGAGTGACTAGACGTGGAGCGGATCCACTCCGGCCTCGGTCAGCATCGGGATGTTGTGTACCTCAGGCGGAACGCCGAAGGCATCGACGAGCACGACGGACCACGGTGCCAGCGAATCCACGAGGTCGTTGATGGCGGCGCGGGCGGCCTTGATGCGGCCTGCCGGGATCAGGTTGTGTTCCTGGTACCAGCCCGCGTGCTGGACCAAGGTGTCGAAGACGAAGAGGTGGCGCAGCTGCTCAAAGACCTGGCGTGCCAGCGAACCTTCCTCAAGACGCTCCTCTGCCTCAATCATGGCCTGGACCAACAAGGTATCCACGCGGGCCCAGCCGGCGGCGATGAGGTGATCCTGGCACTGATCCACGATGGCGGCAGCCTGCACCTTATCGGCCTTGCGGGCCGGCTGGATGCGGCGCACGAGGGAGAAGAGGATGGACTGGGCACGGTCGTCGATCAGCTTGGCCTGGTAGGTGGCGTCGAAAAGCGAAGCCTCGGAGGGGTTCACGCGGTCCACGAGGCTTTGCAGGCGGGTGGTGAATCCATAGCGGCGACGAACCACATCGGTGGCGGTGGAGGCTGCGTATTTCACGGTGTCCCACGGGCTCATGTCATTCATCGCGCGGCCATAGGCGGTGAGCAGGTTCTTGCCCACCATCTGGATGAGCACGGTGTTATCGCCCTCGAAGGTGGCGAAGACATCGGAGTCAGCGCGGTAGGTAGTCAGGCGGTTCTCCGACATGTAGCCAGCGCCGCCGCAAGCCTCGCGGCATTCCTGGATGGTGCGGGTGGCGTGCTGGGTCTGCGCAGCTTTGATGGCCGCGGCCAGGGATTCCATCTCGCGGGAGGCGAACTTCTGCTCCTCGGTCGGCTCCGTCACTGACCACGTGCCGTCCTCGTGCTGATCGTTTTGCTCCTGGTAGCGCTCCAGAATCTGGTTGTAGAGCAGGTGCAGCGCATAGGTGCGGGCCAACGGAATGAGCAGACGGCGGCGGTGCTGGCGGTGCTCGATGAGGCGCTTCTCAGCGCCGGTCGCGCCCTCAAACTGGCGGCGGCGGTTGGCGTAGCGAATGGCGATGTCCAGGGAGGCCTCGGTGGCCGCGCCCGCCGCACCGGAGACACCGATGCGGCCGCGGATGAGGGTGCCCAGCATGGTAAAGAAGCGGGCATTCTTGGACTCGATGGGGGAGGTGTACCTGCCATTTTCGTCCACATCGGCGAAGCGGTTGAGGAGGTTTTCGCGCGGCACGCGGACGTTGTCGAAGCGCAGGGTGCCATTATCGACGCCTACCAAACCACCCTTGTGGCCATGATCACCCAGGGTAACGCCTGGCAGCTCGTTGCCTTCTTCATCGCGGATCGGGACGATGATGGCGTGCACGCCGTGGGAGCGGCCATCGCTGTCAGGGGTGATCAGCTGGGTGAAGACGACGGCCGCACGGCCGTCCTTGGCGGCGTTGCCGATGTAGTTCTTCACCGCGGAATCGGAGGGGGTGTTGATGACGAACTCGTTGGTCTCTGGGTCGAAGGTGGCGGTGGTTTCCAGGGACTGCACGTCAGAGCCGTGGCCGCGCTCGGTCATAGCGAAGCAGCCTGGCAGCTCCAGGCTGGCGGCTTTCTTGACCCACTCGAGGTGGCGTTCAGTGCCGAGCTGATCCAGGGCGCCGCCCCACAGGCCCCACTGCACGCCGGACTTAATAGCCAGTGAACCATCAACCCAGGCTAGGCCCTCCAGGGTGAAGGTGGACAGGTTCGGCTTACCGGAACCGCCGTTGGCGCGGCGCAGGCCGTGGTTGAAACCGCCGAAATCGCGGACCTTGGAGAGGTTGTCAAAGGTGTGCTGGCGCTGCTCTGCCATCGGCAGGTCCGGCTTCGGGAAGAGCGAAGGGTCGTTGAGGAAGGTGCGCAGCTCCTGGCGGAAGGCGGCGTGGGGGCCGTCGAGAAGCGCAGCCAGTTCTGTGGCCACTGAGGGCTTCGGGGTGGTGGGCAGGCGGTGCGGGCTGCGGGCCTCGGCCTTGGGGGCGTCGGTCGTGGCCTGGTTGTTGAGTTCTGGTGAGACGGATTTCGTGTCCGAGGAAGACTTGGTGAGTGGCATGGTGGGGGTCCTTTCTGGGGAGGGAAGTTTCTTAACGCTCGACGATGGCTGCAACACCCTGGCCGCCGGCCGCACAGATGGAGACGAGGGCGCGCCCACCACCGTTTTCTTCGAGAATCTTGGCGGTAGTGGCGAGGATGCGGGTGCCGGTGGCGGCGAAGGGGTGCCCAGCGGCAAGGGAGGAGCCCTTGACGTTGAGCTTGGCGCGGTCGATGGGGCCCAGCGCAGACTGCAGGCCGAGGCGCTCGCGGCAGTAGGTCTCGTCCTCCCATGCAGACAGGGTGGCGAGTACCTGGGACGCGAAGGCCTCGTGGACTTCGTAAAAGTCGAAGTCCTGGAGGGTCAGGTTGTTGCGCTCCAGCAGGCGCGGGACCGCGTAGGTCGGCGCCATGAGAAGCCCATCGGGGCCGTGGACAAAATCGACCGCCGCGGTCTCGGAATCGACGAGGAAGGCGCGGGGCTCGATATTGTGCTCGGCTGCCCACTCCTCGGAGCTCAGCAGGGCGACGGAGGCGCCGTCGGTCAGCGGTGTGGAATTGCCCGCGGTCATGGTGGCCTGCGTGCCGTGCTGTTCGGCATCGCGCTTGCCGAAGACCGGCTTGAGCTTGGCTAGGGCCTCCAGGGAGGAATCCGGGCGCAGGTTGGTATCGCGGTTGACGCCGAGGAATCCGGTGGTGAGGTCATCGAAGAAGCCCTCTTCCCAGGCCTGATGGAGGTTCTGGTGGGAGGCGAGTGCCAGCTCGTCCTGGGCTTCGCGGCTCACGTTCATTTCGCGGGCGGTGATGGCGGCGTGATCTCCCATGGACAATCCGGTGCGCGGCTCGCCGTTCTGCGGCTGCTCCGGGGCTAACTGCGAGGGTCGGATGGAACCGATGAGCTGGGCGCGCTGAGCGGCGGTCTTGGCGCGGGTGAGGTTGAGCAGCGTGCGGCGCAGGGTGTCATTGACGGCCAGCGGGGCATCCGAGGTGGTGTCCGTGCCTCCCGCGATGCCGGCGGAAATTCGGCCCTGGGCAATGGCATCGCCGACGTGGATAGCCGCCGCCAGGGAGGTGCAGCAGGCCTGCTGCACGTCAATAGCTGGGGTGGTCGAGTCGAGCGCGGAACCGAGGACCGACTCGCGAGTGAGGTTGAAATCGCGGGAGTGCTTGAGCACGGCACCCGCGGCGACGAGGCCGAGGCGTTCGTCGTGCAGCCCGTAGCGCGCCACGAGGCCGTCGAGCGCACTGGTGAGCATGTCTTGGTTGGACGCGTGAGCGTACTGCTTATTGGAGCGAGCAAAGGGAATGCGGTTGCCACCGAGGATGGCTACGCGGTGCGGGGGGTTGGTCATCAAAAACTCCTTCGCGAGTGGTCTGGTGCGAATCGCCCCAGTGGGAGAGGGTAGCAATCCCACCGCGCGTTTCGCATCACAACTAAGGTGATATTGTTAGTTCTATCACTCAATTAACGGGCCTTGCAACTAGCAAAATAATGCTCGCAAGGTTGTGAAGATCTCAGAAAGGAATGCGTCACCTTATGCCGCACGTCACCATTGCCGAGAAGCTCATCAACTCTCCGCTTGCCGCCAAAGCGGGTGTACCCCAGGGCCACCCCCTGCGTCGTCATAAAGTAGGCGAACCGGCGCTCGATGGCCCCATCGTCATTGGCGGCCAGGGACGCATCGCCGACTTTCTTCGCTCCCAGCTAGCCGTGGATTACCAGATCATCAACGCCTCTGCGGAGGCCCCGCGCGCCGCCCTCGTCTTCGATGCCACCGGCCTAGAGACCCCCGAGCAGTTGCGCGAGCTGTATGACTTCTTCAACCCACAGATGCGCAACCTCCTGCCGTGCGCGCGCCTCGTGGTTGTCGGCACCACCCCGGAGGCTGCAGATACTATCGACGCCCGGATTACCGCGCGCGCACTCGAAGGCTTTACGCGCTCCTTGGCCAAGGAGATGCGCAAGGGCGGCACCGTGAACCTGGTGTGGGTAGATCCTGCGGCCACCGCGGAGGTGGAGTCCACCCTCCGCTTCTTCCTCTCCGGGAAGTCGGCCTTCGTGGATGGCCAGGTGGTCCGCGTGGGCGCGGTGAGTGAGGGCTCCCCCGCACGCGGAGGTGAGTCAGCGAAGTGGGAGAAGCCGCTCGACGGGCGCCTCGCGGTGGTCACCGGTGCTGCTCGCGGTATTGGCGCTACCATCGCCGAGGTGCTGGCCCGCGACGGTGCCAGCGTCATCTGCATCGACGTCCCGCAAGCTAGCGAACACCTGGCGAAGACCGCGAACAAGGTCAAAGGCACCGCGCTGCCTCTCGATGTCACTGACCCTCAGGCCGCGGACAAGATTGCCCAGCACGCCCAGGAGCGTCATGGTCGAGCTATTGACGTCATCGTCCACAACGCTGGAATCACCCGCGACAAGCTGCTGGCCAACATGAACGAGGGGCAGTGGGACGCTGTCCTTGCTGTTAACCTGCTGGCACCGGTACGCATTACCGAAAACCTCCTCGAATCCGGAGCCCTCGCGCCGGGGGCGGCCGTGGTTGGTGTGTCCTCCATGGCCGGCATTTCCGGCAACCGCGGCCAGACCAACTACGCCACGACGAAGGCAGGCATCATCGGGCTCGTTGATTCCTTGCGCTCCGTCTTGGCGGAGAATGGCTCCACCATCAACGCTGTTGCCCCCGGATTCATCGAAACCGCCATGACTGCGGCGATGCCCACTGGGCCGCGCGAAATCGGCCGGCGCCTGAACTCACTGCAGCAAGGTGGTTTGCCTGTCGACGTCGCGGAGACCGTCGCCTTCTTCGCTGCCTCGGCCTCCGCCGCGGTGAGCGGCAACACGGTCCGCGTGTGCGGCCAGAACCTCATGGGAGCATAAATGAACGTCACCACACTCAACGAGATTCCTGACCTTCCCGCCCTTTACCGCTCACTCATGGTAGGCGCGGTGCCCATCCCCGGGCTGGGGGCCGGCAAGCGCAAGGTCGACGACCCGCAGACCGCCTACCGCGTCGAGGGAGTGCGCGTCGATACCGCGCACCTGGCTCGCTACTGCCAAGCCACGGGCCTGCGCCTGGGCAATGAGTTGCCCGCCACCTACCTGTATGCGCTGGCCTTCCCACTCGCAATCAAGGTGATGGCGGCACAGGACTTTCCTTTTCCCGCAGTCGGCGTGGTGCACCTGTCGAACCGCATCGAGCAGACCCGCCCGCTACGCGTCGACGAAAGCTGCGACATCTCCGTGCACGCGGAAAACCTCCGCCCGCACCGCAAGGGGCTGGTCATCGATATGGTGACCACGTACAGCGTGGGTGGTGAGGAGATCTGGCGCCAGACTTCGGTTTTCCTAGGCCAGGGCGCGAAATTCACCAAGGACACCCCGCGGCAGGTGCGAACGCGCCCTGAAGCCGAGCGCTTCCTCGACTTCCCTGATGATGAGGCGGGAACGCCCACGGCAACGCTGCGCTTTAGTCCCGAGAGCACCCGCGTTTATGCCGCGGCATCCGGCGATAAGAACCCCATCCACGTCTCCACCGTGGGCGCCAAGCTCTTCGGTTTTCCCGCGCCCATCGCGCACGGCATGTATACGCACGCCCGGATGTTGTCGGTGCTCGACGGCACCCTTTCAAGTGCTGTACGCATCAGCGCGGACTTCTACAAGCCGGTTATTCTTCCAGCGACGACGGGCGTGTTTGTGGCTCCGAGTGTCGCCACAAACACTGAGATCGGAGCGCGCACCGTCACGTTGCGCAAAGCCAAGGATCCGAGCACCCTCCACGTGGCGTGTCGGGTTGAGCCGCTGAACTAGCTGCGGCCCCGCCCTAGTGATGGGGTGGAGGGCTGGCCTAGGTTAGTCCACGTGCTGGTGCTGTGGCGCCACCACCAGAGGCTTCGGGGAGTACTTGCCGCGCAGGCCGCGGAGAATGCCGGCGTGCTCCCACAGGCGCTTGTCTTCTTCGGTGCGGGGGACAAACTGGCGGGCGGCGAGCGGCTGCCAGTCAGCGTCCATGCCCATGTAGGCCACAGTGGCGTGGATGGCGGTTTCTAGTTTCTCGCGGCCACCGCGCGGGTTACCCGAGCGGACGTGGATCGACATCTGCATCGAGCGGGTATCCGTGCGCATCATACGGGCATCCACCTCGATGAGGTCTCCAATATGGATAGGCCGGTAGAAGCGAATACCACCGGCATAGACCGCCACCGTGTGCTCGCCTGACCACTCCATGGTGCAGGCAGCGCCGGCCTCATCAATCCATTCCATGGCCGTACCGCCGTGGACATTGCCGCCCCAGTTGACGTCGGTCGGCTTTGCCAAGAAGCGGGTGACCATTCGAGGGGCATCGGAAGGGCCATCATAAGTCTGTTTTTCCATCTCCGCTTCGATGGCTTGGCGCAGCTCGATGCGGGATTCCGCGGCTTCCCACACGCGTTGGTGCTCCACGGTGTCCGGAACCAGCGGCGGCACGGCGACCGACTTACCGGTTTCCGTGTCTTTGGCTACGAAGATGACGAGGCAGTCGCACGCGCGAGTAAAAATACCATCGCGCGGGTCGGCGGAAAGCACCTCGTTGACGATGTGCATGGAGGAGCGCCCCGTCATCGCGATGCGCGAGCGCACCTCCACGAGGTGGCCTGAGGGGATGGGGCGCGTGAAGTGAATATGGCCCACGTAGGCAGTCACGCAGTAGGTACCGGACCATTGAACCGCGCACGCATAGGCGGCCTTATCGATCCATTCCAGGACGCGGCCGCCGCCGATGCCCTGGGCGCCGGCGATGGTGAGATCGGTGGGGGCGGCCATAAACCGCAGGGTGAGGGAAGGGGACTTCTCGTTGGGAACGGACTTCTTTTCTTCCGACGAGCTTGATGGCATGGTTGGTGACATGGATAACAAAGTATCAGGGAGCGTGGTGACCAGATGAAGAAGGCCGTTGATGCCGCCACGGCCCGCGCCGCCGTCGAAGCAGTGGCGGAGTGGATCCGTGATCCTCAAGGGGTGGAAAAACCAGGTCGCGCTGCGCTTGCGGCCGCTACACGCACCACGGCCCGCCTGGTGGAGGCAGACGCGCCGGGCCACTCCGTGGAGCTGCGGGTCCCCCCATTCGTGGCAGTGCAGTGTATCGCCGGGCCTCGCCATACCCGGGGCACCCCTCCGAACGTGGTGGAGATGGATCCCCTGACGTGGCTGCAGCTGGCTACGGGTGCCATGGGGTGGGAGCAGGCGCTTGGCGACGGCCGTGTGGACGCCTCCGGCTCCCGTGCCCACGAGATTGCTGCCTACTTGCCCGTGATTCCGTTAGTTTTCACTGGCCGGAACGGCTAGGATTAGCGCCGTGGTAGCTGAACACGTCCAGAGCATGACTAAGCCCCTGTCGACGGATCCCAGCCTGGATCCGGAGCCCCGCGAAGAATGCGGAGTTTTCGGTGTCTGGGCACCAGGCGAAGAGGTTTCCAAGCTAACCTACTTCGGCCTCTTTGCCCTCCAACACCGCGGCCAGGAGGCCGCGGGCATCGCGGTGGGGGATGATGACCGCATCGTGGTCTTCAAAGACATGGGCCTAGTGTCCAATGTCTTCGATGAATCCATCCTGACCTCTCTGCACGGAAACGTGGCTGTTGGCCACACGCGGTACTCCACTGCGGGCGGCAAGGAATGGTCGAATGTGCAGCCGATGTTTGGGACGTCGCCCAGCGGCGTTGACATTGCACTCGGCCACAATGGCAACTTGGTGAATTACGTGGAGCTGCGCGCCGAGGCCGTGGAACGCGGGCTCATCAAGCCGCACGAAGAATCCGTCTCTGACTCCATGTGCCTGTCCATCTTGTTGGCGGATGGCGTCAGCGAGAATAATTCAGTCTTCGACTCGGCACTGCAGCTGTTGCCCAGGGTTAAGGGGGCATACTGCCTGACCTTTACCGACGGGCACACGCTGTATGCCGCTCGCGATCCGCACGGCGTGCGCCCGCTTGCCCTCGGCCGCCTCACCACCGGCTGGGTGGTGGCGAGCGAAACCTGCGCCCTCGATATCGTGGGCGCGCAGTTCATCCGGGAAATTGAACCTGGCGAGCTCGTCGCTATTGATGAGACCGGTATTCGCTCCGAGCGCTTCGCGGAGACCAAGCGCCACGGCTGCGTCTTCGAATACGTCTACCTGGCGCGGCCGGATACAAACATCAAAGGCCGCTCCGTCAATGCCACGCGTGTGGAAATTGGGCGTCGCCTAGCGCGCCAGTACCCAGCGCCCGACGCGGACATGGTGATCCCCGTTCCCGAGTCCGGCAACCCGGCCGCCGTGGGCTATGCCCGCGAATCTGGGCTGACCTTTGCACATGGCTTGGTCAAGAATTCCTACGTGGGCCGCACCTTTATCCAGCCCACGCAGTCTCAACGCCAGATGGGCATCCGCCTCAAGCTCAACCCGTTGCGGGAGGTCATTGACGGCAAGTCCATCGTGGTGGTGGATGATTCGATCGTCCGCGGCAACACGCAGCGCGCCCTGATCCGGATGTTGCGGGAAGCCGGCGCTGCCGAGGTCCACGTGCGCATCGCCTCCCCGCCGGTAAAGTGGCCGTGCTTCTACGGCATCGACTTCGCCTCCCCGGGTGAACTGATTGCTAATGCCAACCCCTCCGATGACCCGGAGGAAGTGGCGCAGACCATCTGCACGGCAATCGGTGCAGATTCGCTGGGCTTCGTCTCCACCGATGAGATGGTGGCGGCCACCGAGCAGCCCCGCAGCGAATTGTGCTGTGCCTGCTTCGATGGCGAGTACCCGCTTGGACTGCCCGCCGGAAACCCCAATGCTGAGGCCGTGCGTACCCTGCAGGGCTCGACGACAACTAACGATTAAGGACTAAGTCACTCATGAGCGAGAACACGTATGCTGCCGCCGGCGTCAACATTGAGGAAGGCGACCGCGCAGTTGAGCTAATCACCCCGCACGCCAAGCGTGCCTCCCGCCCGGAGGTCATGGGCGGGCTGGGCGGTTTCGCCGGCCTGTTTAAGCTGGGCGAGTACAAGGAGCCGGTCCTCGCGGCCGGGTCAGACGGCGTGGGCACCAAGCTGGCCGTGGCTCAAGCCATGGATAAGCACGACACCATCGGCATTGACCTGGTTGCCATGTGTGTTGATGACCTCGTCGTGTGCGGCGCCGAGCCGCTCTTCCTCCAGGACTACATCGCCGTGGGCGAGGTTGTTCCGGAAAAGGTCGCGGACATTGTCAAGGGCATTGCTGAGGGCTGCGTGCAGGCAGGTGCAGCGCTGCTGGGCGGCGAGACCGCTGAGCACCCAGGCGTCATGGGCAAGGATGAGTACGATGTTTCCGCCACCGCCGTCGGTGTGGTGGAGGCCGATGAGCTCCTCGGCCCCGACAAGGTACGTGACGGCGACGTCCTTATCGCTATGAAGTCCTCTGGCCTGCACTCCAACGGCTACTCCTTGGCGCGCTACGTGCTGCTGGAGCAGGCCGGTCTGCCGCTCGATGGCTACATGGAAGACTTGGGCCGCACCCTCGGTGAGGAGCTTTTGGAGCCTACTCGCATCTACGCCAAGGACTGTTTGGCGCTGGTATCGGAGTGCGCGGTGTCGACCTTCTGCCACGTCACCGGCGGTGGCCTCGCGGGCAACCTCGAGCGCGTGATCCCGGAGGGCCTGACCGCTGAGGTTAATCGCTCGACGTGGACTCCGGGCCAGATCTTCAAGACCATCTCCTCCGTGGGCAAGGTTGCTCTCGAGGAAATGGAGAAGACGTTCAACATGGGCGTTGGCATGATCGCCGTCGTTGCGCCGGAGGACCGTGAGCGTGCGTTGGCCATGATGACCGCCCGCCACGTTGAGGCATGGGAGCTGGGCACCGTCCGCGTCGCCGAAGACGGCGAGCCGCGCGTCCTCATGACCGGCGAGCACCCAGGGTTCTAGGTTCTGAAGAAAAGGAACAGGGCCGGAGGCGCCCCTCACTAAGAGGGGAGGCATCTCCGGCCCTTCGCTTACGTGCTGTGCATGTACAGAATGGGGAAGTGATTCACGCGCTTAGCGCTCTTCGGAATCATCCTCATCCCACTCGTCCGAGTCCCAGCGATCCGCATAGTCCTCGTAGTCCGCGTACTCCGAGTATTGATCCTCGTCCTCATTGCTGGAGCGCTTGGAGTTCTGTGAGGCGAGTTCACGCTGGAGCGAATCCAGATCCATCTCGGGCGAATTGTACTTCAGCTGGCGTGCAACTTTGGTCTGCTTTGCCTTGGCGCGTCCGCGTCCCATGTGCATGACCCCCTTGAGGTGTGTAGGGCGGTCCAGGGATTCTTGGCCGCCCCATCGTCTTAGTCAGATATGTGTATGTTCCTGTAAGACACCATAGCCTGTGTGACGAAAAAATTCCGAACTACCCCCTAGCGGTGTGCTGAAAAGTGCTCCACCCTGCGGCAAACAGTCCATTGTGTAATACGCCACTATTTTCCGCGCAGGCGATCCACAGCGGCACGGCCGGCCTTCGGGCCCTCATCGACAGGGATGGAATCCGGCTCGATCGATGCTGCTACCGGACCAATGGCCAGCTCTCCATGGTCGAGGGCGCTGCGCTTTACTAGACCAAGCGCGATGGGGCCATACTCACAGTCCTCCACCACGGTGCCGAGCCTGCCCACGCGACGCCCGCCCGACGTGATATCCGCTCCGCTCTCCGGTTGCTCCGGGGCGGAGCCGTCGAGGTAGAGCAGCACCAATAAACGGGGAGAGCGCCCAAGGTTTTCTACGCGCGCGACGGTCTCCTGCCCGCGGTAGCAGCCCTTGTCCAAGTGAACGAACGCGGGCTGATCCTCGCTGCGTCGGATCCAATGCGGAACCTCGTGGGCGATAGTCTTTGCATCGAGATCTGCGGCTAGTTCGGGCTCACGTGCCCGCACGCGCTCGGCGGTAAAAGCCATGAGCCCCGCTAAGCTTCCGCCCTGGGCCTCCAACTCTTGCACCGCTGCGTCTAGTTTGTCCCGCGGCACGAGGAAATCCTGGCGCGGGCAGCCCGGCCAGTGCACGGGCCTTTCCACCAGAGCTGTGGAAGGTTTGTCCAGCGCTTGACCGAGCACGCTGATGACCGCCACGTCCGCTTCCTCTACGGTGACCTGGGACCAGAACACCATGGCGGTGAGGAAATCTCGCAAAGACTCGAACTGCGCCGCCGGCACATCGAGGTAGAAGGTTTCCCCGTCGAAAGATAGATCCATGTGGTGCAGGACGTGGCCCTGAATATTGAGGTCAAGGGCACCTGCGGAAAAGCCGGCGTCCACGTCATCGAGCTTTTGGCTCAGGAGGTTATGCAGGAAGGCCTGGGCATCGGGCCCAGAAACCGCGATGACGTGGCGATGGGAGCGGTCGATGATGGCTGAACCTGTTTCCACCGCGCGCTGTTCGACGAGGGGGGTGCCGTAGTGCCAGGGGACCCCGGAGACATCGACGAGCGTGGTGCCCTGGAACTCAGCGGCTCCGGGCCGGGAAAGAAGTGGCGAAGAGTAACTCACGCCCTTCGATGGTAGGGCATAATCGGGGCTATGAGCCTTCAGCGCAGAAAAGAGCCGGTCATCTACGTCGTGGAGCCGTTTGGGGGATCGGTGCGGCGCCACATGCCGAACCTACCGTTGGTCTACTGGGATGATGCCGCGGTCACGCGCGGAGACGGGATTTTTGAATCCCTTCTAGTGCGTGACGGTAAGGCGGCGAACCTTCCCCGCCACGCGGAGCGCTTCCGACACTCCGCCCAGGCTCTGAATTTGCCGGAACCGCCGATGCACAAGTGGGAGGAAGCCACCGCGCTGGCTATCGCCGACTTTTATGGCCCCGCCGGCGCGGGGGACACGGGTGGCTCGCCGCTCGAAGCCAAGTGCACGTGGACCTATACCCGCGGTCGGGCCTCCACCGGGGTGCCCACGGCCTGGGTCGCGGTTCAGGAAATCCCGGACGATGTGGTGGCGCAGCGCGCGAAGGGCGTCAAGGTCATGAGTACGCCGCGTTTGTGGCAGGTGGCGGAGGAGCTACCGGCGAAAACGCTGAATTATGCGGCCACAATGGCCACGCTGCGGCTGGCCCGCGAGCGCGGATTTGATGATGTGATCTTTACCGACCCCGACACGGGGCAGGTCTTGGAGGGGGCTACCTCAACCGTGGTGGCGGTTAAGGGAACCAAGCTGCGCACCCCCGCGGGTAAGGGGATACTCCCCGGAACCACGCAGGCCGCGCTGTTTGAATACGCCTCAGAACAGGGATATCGCTGCAAGGCGAAGGAGCTCAACCTGAGCTACCTCGAGGAGGCTGACTCGGTGTGGCTGGTCTCCTCGGTGCGCACAGCGGTGCGGGTGACGCGCCTCGATGACACGAAGCTCAAGGCGCCGGCGAACGCAGAAGAAATACGCGCGCTGATCGACGCCGCCCTGGCCCGCTAGATTCCCTTATGCGGCTAGCTCGCCTGCTAGCTAGCCTGCCACACGGGTGAGCTCGGCGGACATGAAGGGGCGCATCTCGCCGTCGACAAGCCGCTCATCGACCCAGCCCAAGTTGTTGTTCGGCATCAGGCCGTACATGCGCTTGCCGGGGCCGAGGTTGGCGGGGCCTGTCTCCGTCACCATGGTGGAGGCGGACTCCAGCTGCCAAGCGCGCTCGTTGAACAGGGAGCCGTAGAAGATCTCGTTGACACCATTGGAGGAGGTGTAGGTCATCTCAATCTCGTCCTTGAGAGAGATGCGCCAGAATCCGGATTCGCGCACGTCCGGGCCCGCCGGGTTGCCCTCGGAATCGATCTTCCAGGTGCGGGAGGTGTAGGTCAGGTAGTTCTCACCGTCGTGGGCGATGATGAGCTGCTGGCCAAAGGCGTACTGCTCGCCGTCGGCGCTGTGGGCCTGGCCTTCGCCCTGCCACACGCCGACGAGGGGGAGAAGCCCCAAGAGTCCATCGTGCAGCGACGGACCCTGACGCAGGTTTGCCGTCTCATCGGGCAAAGGATTCTCTGCTACATCAACGGTGGGGATGTTGCGGGAGGCAGCATCCTTCCATGCTTCCGCGGCTTGGTTGACGGCTGCGTTGCCATCAATCTTGCCGTTCTCCGGCTGGGTGTTTTCCGGGTGATTCTCATTATTCGTCTGTTCGCTCATGCTGCCCCAGCGTAGTCGTGGGGGCGCCGCGGAAACCACTAGGCTCCAGTAGTCTAGGGGGTCATGCGCGCATTGCTGATCTCAAACCCGAACTCCACGAGCCAGAATTCGGCCCTTTTCCGTGAGGTTCTGCCCGTCATTCGGGACGTGGAGGGGCTGCAGCTGCTTGCTCGCTTTACGCATTATCCGGGGCACGCGGAGGATATAGTGCGGGGCATGACCAGGGAAGACTTCGATGTCATCTTGGTTTTCGGGGGAGATGGCACGGTGAACGAAATTGTGAACGGGCTGTTGGGCCCCGCAGATTCCGCGGAACGTCCCAGCCCCCAGGACATTCCGGCTCTCGCGGTGATTCCCACGGGCTCCGCCAACGTCTTCGTCCGCGCCCTCGGCTTCCCCAATACTCCAGTCGAGGCAGCACACGTGCTGGCTCGGATGCTGGAACGCAATACGCGCCGCACCGTGTCCTTGGGAGTGTGGAATGACCGATGGTTCGCGGTTAATGCTGGTTTCGGATTGGATGCCGACGTGCTCGCTCGCGTGGACCGTGCTCGGGAAATGGGCTTTGCAGCTACCCCGTTGCGCTATTTGGCCGTGGCCTTTCAGGCCTATCAGCGCGCCCGCATTCGCCCACCGCGCATTAGCGTGCGTGCGCGCTCCGGCTCGGGAGACACCTTCTCGGCTGATGACGTGCCCGTCATGTTCACCTCGAATACCAACCCGTGGACCTTCCTCGGACCGCTGCCGGTGGTGACGAATCCGCGCAACTCTTTCGACCAAGGCCTTGGCCTCTTCGGGGTGTCAGACCTCGGTGGCATTGATGGTCTTGTGGGCGTGCTCCACCTCTTTGGCGTGGATCACCGCCACTGGCTGAATAAGGTCACGGATGCCCGAACGCTGCACTTTGAGGATGCCGTCGAGGTGGATTTGGTGTGCCCGAAGCCGCACCGCTTCCAGGCAGACGGAGAGTCGGAGGGAACCTTCACGGAGGTGCATCTGGAATCGGAGGCGGACGCGTTGGAAGTCTTCGCTCCTACCGATCCGGCCCCGCCCATACACCGCAACGTCCGCAGGATCCTGCGCGACCTCGTTCGCATCAACTAGTTTTGGCGCCAACTCGGCGGCGTCGTCGGTGCGCTGCCTACTTCGTTGGCGGTGTCCTGTGCCTTTTGCGCTGCATCCTCGACGGCCTTTTCCTCCGATCCATCGATTTCGAGAGGGGAGAGCTGCGCCGTCTTCAAAGTGATGTTGCGGCGCTGCACCTCGAACGTAATGGAACCGCCGTGCAGCTTCACGGAGGTGGCCTGGGCAGGCAACGGTAGTTGACGGGTATCCAAGACCAACCCGAATGCTTTCTTGAGGCGCTCATCATCGGTCCCGTAGACGCTCATGCGAAATTCCGGCCCAACGAGGCGCAACGTTACCGTCGCCGTGGACTTGGTGGTGTCTCCCGGCAGCGTGCCGGTGAGCTCCGCTTCGGCAGACGGGCCGCCGGTGGGGGACATGTCATCTGGGTTGGCGATGGATAGGTCCGTAATGCCCAGCAGGCGGCCGAGGGCTACTCCGTCGATGCTAATGCTGCGCGTGTAAGTGGAGACCGGTGCACCTTCTAGGTCCCCGCTGAAGAGCTGTTCGGGACGAATGGTGATATCGCGCAGCGTCGTGGAGGCGTTGACCATCCCGAGCTTGGGCACCTCCACGTCGGAGGAGTTGACCTCGAGGTAAGGAACCTCTTTGGTCAGAGCGCCGAGGGTAAAAGGAACACCGCCGATGTACACATTGGGGCTGTTTTCCAGCTGGGAACTGGCTTTCGCCTTCTGCGCCACGGTGTGCTCGGCATGCATCGCCACCGCGGAATCCGCCAACCATGCGGTCAGGACCACTCCCGCGACGGCGGCGAGTCGGACGACGGTGCGGCTGAGATAGATGACGGTCACCCTTCTATTACTACCGCACGTAAGCTGGGAAACATGAATATTGAGACCCTTACCCTGCCGCAGAATCCGGATTTGGCACAGCGCGTGGAGGAGCTGGCCACACGCGCCGAAACGCACGATGGTTATGCGCCGTTCTCCGAGCAGTTTATGGTCGGCCTGCGAGATGGTCGCCTTGGGCACCGCCACCTGCTTGCAATCGAAGACGGTGAGATAGCAGGCGTGGCTGCCGTCGAAGGGCAGACGGTAGAGCTCGTCGTCGACGTCGAACACCGCAGGCGCGGGGTGGGGCAGGCGCTTGTCGACGCCCTCCCGACCTCCCCCCAGATCTGGGCACACGGCAACCTCCCAGCAGCGCAAGCGTTGGCGAAGCGCAATGGGATGGACGTCGTCAGGCGCTTGCTCGTGATGGCTATTGAGGGCCGGGACCTACGCGCGTCGGAGGAAGCGTCCGCAAAGGTTAAAGGCTTAGAGATCTGCACGTACACGGAGTCGGTCGAGCGTTTCGGGCGCGAGCACGTCGAGGCGGAGTGGTTACGAGCCAACAACGAGGCTTTTTCCTGGCACCCAGAGCAAGGTGGGTGGGACCTAGAGCGCCTACACCGTGGGATGGAAGCCGAATGGTTCGACCCGGCCGACGTGCTCTTCCTGTGGGATTCGCACGGTGGTGCACACAGTACCCCAACAATGGCCGGCTTTCACTGGCTGAAATGGCATGAGGAGGACATACCAGCCTTCGGTGAGGTCTATGTTGTGGGGCTGAGCGAGGACTATCGCGGGCGCGGGCTCGGTGGCCCGTTGCTCACCGCTGGCTTACAGCGCATGGTGACTAAAGGTGCGGACAAGGTCATCTTGTACGTCGAGGCGGACAATGAGCCGGCAGTAAAGGCCTATGAGAAGCTCGGCTTTGGTACTGCGGAGGAGCACTGCGTCTGGGCGGAAAGTGACTAGTCTCACCGCCTTTTGGTACAAGTTAACCGATTGTTCACCTCTTGATCCCTGTGGGGTTAACCCTCCGCATATAGCTTTACTTCCCGTGAGTTAATCGCGCTTGCCTTTGGAGAGGGTAGGGGGCGATTTCCTCGAAAAATCATTCTCTTGTATCCGTACCGGAAAGGTTCCCCGTGATTCGCAACTTCAAGCGCACTGCCGCTATCTTCGGCATCGTCGCCGCCACCTCCACCGCTCTCGTTGCCTGCTCCGAGTCCAACGAGTCTGATTCCGCCGATGGCGGCTCCGACTCCGTAGAGGTCTCCGGTGACCTCTCTGGTGAGGGCGCTTCCTCCCAGAAGTCCGCAATGTCCGTCTTCGAGAAGGCCTTCCTGAACGAGTACCCGGATGCTAACTTCTCCTACACCTCCTCCGGTTCCGGCGCTGGTGTGAAGGCCTTCAACGGTGGCACCGTTGACTTCGCTGGTTCCGACTCCGCCCTGAAGGAGGACAAGGGTGAGGTTGAGGCTGCTAAGGAGCGTTGCGACGGCAACGATGCATGGCACCTGCCGACCACCATCGGCCCGGTTGCTATCGCCTACAACCTGGGTGACACCGAGGTCAACCTCTCCACCGACACCCTGGCTAAGATTTTCAAGGGCGAGATCACCAAGTGGAATGATGACGCCATCAAGGCTGAGAACGAGGGCACCGACCTGCCGGACAAGAACATCACCGTTATCTTCCGCTCTGATGAGTCCGGTACCTCCGACAACTTCCAGAAGTTCCTGACCGCCGCTACCGGCAACTGGGACAGCGAGGGCAAGCAGTTCCCGGATGCTGTTGGTGAGGGCGCTAACGGTTCCTCCGGTGTGGCTGACCAGGTCGCTTCCATCGAGGGTGCTATCACCTACGTTGAAGCTGGCTACGCTCACCAGAAGGAAGCCGATGGCGTCAAGATTGCCAAGATTGACTTCGGCAACGGCCCGGTTGAGCTCAACGCTGAGTCCGTCGGTGTTGCTCTGGACCACCTTGCTTTCAAGGACACCGGCTCCGAGCACAACATGGTTGTTGACTCCGACAAGCTCTTTGCTTCCAACGACGAGGGCGCCTACCCGCTCATCCTGACCACTTACAACATCGTCTGCTCCGCTGGCTACGATGAGGAAACCTCCGCTCTGGTGAAGGCATTCTTCAACACCGTTCTGGACAACCAGAATGACGAGCTGGAGAACGCAGGCTTCATCCCGGTTGCTGGTGACCACCTCGAGCGCCTGAAGGCAGCTGTCGACGCTATCCAGTAAGCGCGTTAACTGCGGGCCTTAGTGCCGTAGTTGCCGTTTACATACACACTTCCGCCCCCAATCCGCCGTTAACGAGCGCTTTGGGGGCGGTAGCGTGTCCCGCATTTTTTATTGATCCCGTTGAAAAGGATTCCCTAGTCTCATGGCAGACAATAATCTCACCACAGCGTCATCCGCGAGGGAGGATGCCGTTTCGGCGATTCGTCCTAGCGTGCATGCATCCGACGCAGGCGCTGCCCCTACCCCAGCCGTTAAGACGGGCGTCAAGCGCCCGGGCGATCGTGTCTTTGAATTCCTGTCCACTGCGTCCGCCACGCTGATCACGGTGATGATCGCTGCCATCGCAGTCTTCCTTGTGTGGCAAGCGGTTCCCTCGCTTGCCGTCAATGAGGGCGGCATCGTAGGTTTCTTCACCTACGGCGAGCGTTGGGAAACCAATGATACCGACGCAATGAAGTTCGGTATTCCCACCATGTTCGGCCACACCGTGCTGATTTCCATCGTGGCTCTCATCATCGCGATGCCGGTGGCACTCGGTATTGCTATCTTCTTGTCCAACTACGCACCAGCCAAGCTGGTGAAGCCGCTGGGCTTCCTCGTCGACATGCTCGCTGCCGTGCCGTCCATCGTGTACGGCCTGTGGGGCTGGCAGGTTCTCGGCCCCGCATTGTCCGGCTTCTACACGTGGCTGCACTCCTGGGCAGGTGGCTTCTTCCTGTTCAAGGTCTATGACAACTCCCCGCACTTTGCGACGGGCCGCAACGTCCTCACCGGTGGCATCGTGCTGGCAGTGATGATCCTGCCGATTATCGCCGCTACCGCCCGCGAGGTCTTCGTGCAGACCCCTCCGGGCCAGATCGAGTCTGCCTTGGCACTCGGCGCCACCCGCTGGGAAGTTATTCGCATGACGGTCCTTCCCTTCGGTATGTCCGGCTATATTGCCGGCTCGATGCTGGGCCTGGGCCGCGCGCTGGGTGAGACCATGGCGCTGTACATGGTTGTCTCCCCGTTGGTCGACTTCCGCTTCTCGCTGTTCGATGGCGGTACCACCTTCGCCACCGCCATCGCCTTGGCGGCCGCAGAGTTCGGTAATGAGATGCGTGCGGGCGCCTACATCGCCGCAGGCCTCATGCTGTTCCTTCTGACCTTCGTGGTCAACGCAATTGCCCGTTCCATCGTGAAGAGCAAGTAAGGAGGGAACAGAGATGACTACGACTACAACCTCTAACTCTGTCCCGGCTTCTTCCGGCCCGACCTTCCTGGATATTTCCTCGAGCCGTAAGACCACCAACAACATCGCCACCGCTCTCGTGTGGGCGACGATGATCATCGCCATGATTCCGCTGCTGTGGGTCCTCTTCGAGCTCATTGTTCGCGGTTCCGGGGCTGTCCTGAGCCCCGAGTGGTGGACCGAATCTCAGCGCGGCATCTTGGATACTGAAGCCGGCGGTGGTGCACTGCACGCCATCATCGGTACGTTCGTTCAGACCATCATCGCGACCGTTATTTCGGTTCCGATTGGTATCTTTACCGCGATTTACCTTGTGGAGTACTCCCGCGGTGGCCCCCTGAGCCGCCTCACCACCTTCATGGTGGACATTCTGTCCGGTGTGCCCTCCATCGTGGCCGCACTGTTCATCTTCGCCATGTGGATTACGCTGTTCGGCTTCAAGCGCTCCGGTATGGCCGTGGCGCTGTCCTTGGTACTCCTGATGATTCCAATTGTGGTTCGCAATACTGAGGAGATGCTCCGTGTGGTCCCCATGGACCTACGTGAGGCTTCCTATGCCCTAGGTGTACCGAAGTGGAAGACCATCGCCCGCATTGTTCTGCCGACCGCTCTTTCCGGCATCGTCACCGGCATCATGCTCGCCGTGGCCCGCATCATGGGTGAGTCCGCGCCGGTGCTGGTGTTGGTGGGCTCTACGTCCTCCATCAACTGGGATGCGCTCAAGGGCGCGCAGTCCTCGCTGCCGCTGATGATGCTGGATATGTACAAGTCCGGTGCTGATCCGGCTGTCTTGGACAAGCTGTGGGGCGCCGCCCTCACGTTGGTTGTCCTCATCGCGATTCTCAATATCGGCGCGCGCATCGTTTCGGCGAAGTTCTCCGTCAAGAAGTAACCGTATTCACTTTCCACCTACCCCCAATAGGAGCACTACTCATGTCCAAGCTTGAGCTCAACGACGTGAACATCTACTACGGTGACTTCCACGCCGTACAGAATGTCAACATGCAAATTCCGGCGAAGGCCGTCACCGCCTTCATCGGCCCCTCCGGCTGTGGTAAGTCCACCGTTCTGCGCACCCTCAACCGTATGCACGAGGTCATCCCCGGTGCCTACGTCAAGGGTGAGATCCTCTTGGATGGCCAGAACATCTACGGCTCCAAGGTTGACCCGGTGTCCGTCCGCAACACCATCGGCATGGTATTCCAGAAGGCTAACCCGTTCCCGACCATGTCCATCGAGGACAACGTTGTCGCCGGCCTGAAGCTGTCCGGTGAGAAGAACAAGAAGAAGCTCAAGGAAGTTGCCGAGAAGTCCCTGCGCGGCGCTAACCTCTGGGACGAGGTGAAGGACCGTCTGGATAAGCCGGGCGGCGGCTTGTCGGGTGGTCAGCAGCAGCGCCTGTGCATCGCCCGTGCGATTGCCGTGGAGCCGGAGGTTCTCCTCATGGATGAGCCGTGCTCGGCGCTGGACCCGATTTCCACCCTGGCTGTTGAGGACCTCATCCACGAGCTGAAGGAAAACTTCACCATCGTTATCGTGACCCACAACATGCAGCAGGCAGCCCGCGTGTCCGATAAGACTGGTTTCTTCTCTCTAGAGGCCACCGGCAAGCCGGGCCACCTCGTCGAGTTCGATGACACCACCAAGATCTTCGAAAACCCGTCCAAGAAGGACACCGAGGATTACATCTCTGGCCGCTTCGGCTAAATGCCACTAGTGCCCAAAGCCGGCGCCCTCTCTCACCTGTTTAAGGTCTAGGAGAGGCGCCGGCTTTCTTGTGCTTCGGATCGAGCCGGGTGGATCACCCACGCCCACACGCCTGCCTAGTTGCGGAATTGGCGCTCGAGCTCCGCCATGCGGGCTTCCATCTCGGCGTCGCGCTGCTCCTGGTCGCGCTTGCGCATATAGCGATCCGGGTCCAAGCCCGTGGCCAGGTAGATGATGCGCCCGGCAGCGGCGGCACAATGATCTGCGAATCGCTCGTAGTAGCGTGACAGCTGCGAAGTCTCCACGGCTTGGCGCACCGTTCCCTTCCACTCCCGCTGGGTCAGCATGCGCAGCAGGTGATGGTTGATGTCATCCACGGCATCGTCATCTTCGGTCAGGCGCAGCGCGAGCTCCGGATCGCGGGTGATGAGGATGTCTTTGAGCCCTGCAGACATGTCGAGGACGAGGCGGGTGTACTCCTCGAAATAGCCCATGATTTCTGCCGGTACAACCGGCTCTGGGTGGCGGCGACGCGCGCTCGTTGCAATGTGCTGGGATAGGCGGCCCATGCGGTAGAAATCTTCCACAATATAGATGGAGGAGATCACTTGGCGGAGGTCCTTGGCCATGGGGTTCTCCAAGGCCAGAAGGGACACCGCACGGTCTTCACAGCGCGTGCGGACCTCATCCAGTTCATCGCGCAGCGACACGGCCTCCTCGGCTGGTTGCAGGGAAGCCTCGATTAATGCCTGGGAGGCAAGAGTCATCAACCTATGGACGGTCGTGCTCATGATGATCAGATCATGGGCAAAGTTATCCAACTGTTCACGGTAAGCAGCGCGCATGCCACGTACTTTAGCCCAACTATTGGTCTAGTGCCTGTCGGGCAACACGTTCAAGGCAGGTTCTGCTCTTAGCCTCCGGAGTGCATGATCTCCGCGCCTTCCGGAACCGTGGCATCCTCCGGATCATCGAGCCAACCTTCGGGCAGGACGACCTTGGCGGGTGAACCCTGGCGGCCGCGGGCGCCATCGGCGTCGTCGGCAAGCGCGGGCGAGTCGGTCCACGGCGCCAATAGCTCGCGCAGATCCTCCAAGGAATTGACGCGAGAAAGCCCCGCGCGTACCTGGCCGCCCACCGGAAAGCCTCGGAGGTACCACCCAATGTGCTTGCGAATATCGCGGCTGGCCTGGCGCTCGCCTTCGTGCTGTGTCAGCAGTTCGGCGTGGCGAATCATAATCTGCGTGACTTCCCCCAAAGTGGGCTCCGGCGGCACCGGCTCACCCCGCAGGTGGGCGGAGAGCTCCGCGAAGAGCCAGGGGCGGCCCAAACAGCCGCGGCCTACGACGACGCCGTCACATCCGGTTTGTTCCATCATGTCGTGCGCATCGGTTGCCTTGAAGATATCGCCGTTACCCAAGACGGGAATGCCAGTATCCGCTAGGTGTTCCTTGAGGCGGGCAATCTCTCCCCAGTCGGCGTGGCCGGAGTAGCGTTGTGCCGCCGTGCGACCGTGGAGAGCGACGGCCGCGGCACCCTCAGCAACGGCGATCCGGCCGGCGTCGAGGTGCGTTTTGTGCTCGTCATCGATGCCGACGCGCATCTTGACGGTGACTGGAATGTCCGTGCCCTCCGTGGCTTTGACGGCCGCAGCGACAATGTTGCCAAACAAACGGCGCTTATAGGGCAGGGCAGAACCACCGCCGCGGCGCGTGACCTTGGGGACCGGGCAGCCGAAGTTCATGTCGATGTGGTCTGCGAGGTTCTCGTCCACGATCATTTTGGCCGCCTTGTACGTGTACTTCGGATCGACGGTGTACAGCTGCAGTGAGCGCGGCTGTTCTTGGGGGTCAAACGTGGTCATGTGCAAGGTCTTTGGGTTGCGCTCAACGAGGGCGCGTGCGGTGACCATTTCACACACGTAGAGGCCGGAGACGGTTCCGGTCTTCGCTATCTCTTGCTCGCGGCACAGCACGCGAAAGGCCACGTTGGTCACGCCCGCCATAGGGGCGAGGACAACGGGGGAGTTGAGCTGGATGTTTCCGATAGCAAGAGTCACGCCGCCAATTGTGCGCGGAACAAGCCTAGGGTGGCAAATTCTGATGAAAAAAGTGAAGGGTGCACACGGTTTGGGGCAGAGTGCGGTAAATTCGCCACCGATTCGCTAGTGTGGTGCATGTAACTAATAGGAAAGGACCGTAACCTAGGTCTTTTCTGCACATAAAAGGAGGACTCATGTCTGAGAGAATTGCATACGCGCCGTTTGAGAAGCTCGTTATGAGCGCTGACGAGGCAGCTAAGTTCGTCAATCACGGTGACCGTGTGGGAATCTCCGGCTTTACTGGTGCTGGCTACCCCAAGGCCCTGCCTACCGCCATCGCGGAAAAGGCAAAGGCAGCGCACGAGGCGGGGGAAGAGTTCAAGATTGACGTCTTCTCCGGCGCTTCGACTGCCCCGGACTGCGACGGCGTGCTCGCGGAGGCTAACGCCATCCGCTTCCGCTCCCCGTACAACTCCGACCCAGTTCTGCGTGGCCGCTTCAACGACGGCTCCGCGCTGTACCAGGACATCCACCTTTCGCACTCCGGTCAGCAGGTAGAGGAGGGCTTCTACGGTGACTTCCAGGTAGCCATTATTGAGGCCGTGCGTATCGACGAGAACGGAAACATCGTTCCGTCCTCGGCCGTAGGCAACAACCTCGAGTACATTGAGGCCGCCGACAAGATCATCATCGAGGTGAACGAGTGGCAGTCCCTCAACCTTGAGGGCATGCACGATATCTACCGGATTGAGAAGCTGCCGAACCGTCAGCCCATTCCGATCACCAAGCCGGCCGACCGCGTTGGAACCACCTACATTGAGATCCCGGAAGAAAAGGTCGTGGCAGTGGTTAAGACCGACGCTCCGGACCGCAACGCACCGTTCAAGGCTCCGGATGAGGTCTCCGAGAAGATTGCTGCGAACTTCATCGAGTTCCTTGAGGGCGAGGTCGCTGCCGGCCGCCTTGAGTATGACAAGTTCATCATGCAGTCCGGTGTGGGTAACGTCCCGAACGCTGTGATGGCCGGCCTGCTGGACTCCAAGTTTGAAAACATTCAGGCGTATACCGAGGTTATCCAGGACGGCATGCTCGATCTGATCGACGCCGGCAAGATGACCGTCGCCTCTGCTACCTCCTTCGCTCTGTCCCCGGAGTACGCGGACAAGATGAACGCTGAGGCTGAGCGCTACGCCAAGCACATCATCCTGCGCCCGCAGCAGGTGTCCAACCACCCGGAGGTTATTCGCCGCGTTGGCCTGATCTCCTCCAACGGCATGATTGAGGGCGACATTTACGGCAACATCAACTCCACCAACGTTTCCGGTTCCCGCATCATGAACGGTACCGGCGGCTCCGGTGACTTCACCCGTAACGCTTACATCTCCACCTTCGTCTCCCCGTCGGTGGCCAAGGACGGCGCAATCTCCGCCATCGTGCCGTTTGTGTCCCACACCGACCACACCGAGCACGACACCATGGTCATCATCACCGAGTACGGTGTGGCGGACCTGCGTGGTCTCGCTCCGAAGGAGCGCGTGGAGAAGGTTATCGCCGTGGCGCACCCGGACTACCGCCCGCTGCTTGAGGAATACTACGAGCGTGCCAAGGCTAATAAGTTCCAGCACACCCCGCACGATCTGAAGACCGCCTTTGACTTCCAGGTGAACTTCATGGAGAAGGGTGACATGCGCGGTTAATCGCTCATGCCGCTCGGTCGTGGCCCTTACCGCTGGAGGTGAGGGCCATTTCCTTTTCCTTAGTGTCACCTACTAAGATGGATGGGCGTTGGGCCTTTAGCTCAGTTGGTAGAGCTACGGACTTTTAATCCGCAGGTCGCGGGTTCGAGCCCCGCAGGGCCCACAGAAAGAGCCGCCTTCGGGCGGCTCTTTTGCGTTGTAGGGTGGCCCGCTAAGGAGCCCTAGCTCCTCTAGCTCTTCACGAGCTTCCGAATTGCCCGCATTGCCTCCTCTAGCTTCTCTGTGGCTACTTGCCCGTCCTCGGCGGCGGCTCCCGCCACGCAGTGCTCTATGTGGTCTTCTAGCAGCGCTAGGGAGACGTTCTCGAGCGCTGAGGTGACCGCGGAGATCTGCGTGATGATGTCGATGCAATATTGGTCTTCCGCAATCATGCGGTGGATGCCTCTGGTTTGGCCCTCGATGCGCTTGAGTCGCGCTAAGTATTTTGCCTTTTGCTCGCTATCGGAGTTGTAGCCGTGAACACCGGGCTCGTGGCAAGAGCAAGTATCGCGCTGGTCAGCCATGGTTTTCCGCCTTTCTGCCGGGGCGATTTGGTTAAGTGGGGATGTCTCCAGTATATTTTTACAAAGTTGCCTCAAGGCAACGGGCCCCCATCGTCTAGCGGCCTAGGACACCGCCCTTTCACGGCGGCGGCACGGGTTCGAATCCCGTTGGGGGTACCAACACTTCTGTGTTGGTGTATAAGAAAATATCGATGGCCCTGTGGCGCAGTTGGTTAGCGCGCCGCCCTGTCACGGCGGAGGTCGCGGGTTCAAGTCCCGTCAGGGTCGCCATGCCAAGCCTCGGAGCGGTGTTTATAGAAACGCCCTTCGGGGCTTGAATCGTTTTGCTTGTCATAGCCTACTCAAGGCGGGGTGGGGGCCGATAGGTCTAGGTGCTGCGTGGCAGTCACGTGGACGATACTTCTTTACTCTTAAAAACCGTAGATGACATGCTGATTTGGTGTGTTTCTCAAGCTTTGTGTAGAGTACTTATTCGTGCCCAGCGCACAAGAGATAATTGAAAATGGCCCTGTGGCGCAGTTGGTTAGCGCGCCGCCCTGTCACGGCGGAGGTCGCGGGTTCAAGTCCCGTCAGGGTCGCCGAAGTCCTTGTGGCTTCTGGCCAGATAGCTCAGTCGGTAGAGCACACGCCTGAAAAGTGTGGGGTCGCCAGTTCGATCCTGGCTCTGGCCACAAGATAGCCCCTTCCATTGTTGGAAGGGGCTTTTTTGTTGATCTTTTTGGTTTAATGGGCGGCATGACTACTTCAGTTGCGCACCAAACCGATCAATCCCGTTTCGTCATCACTGTCGACGGGGAAGAGGCAGGCTTCGCCGAATACAGTGACTCCGCAGCCACGCGCGAGTTCACGCACACGGAAATCTCTGAGGCCTTTCAAGGCCAAGGCCTGTCTAAGCCGCTCATTAAGGCGGCGTTGGATGATGACTCGACGGTAGGCCGCCAAGTCATCCCAACGTGCAGCGCCGTGGCGCGGTTTATTGAGAAGAACCCTGAATACCAGCGCCTGACTAGCCGTGAGGGCAACCTCTAAATACGGAGTCGGCTGCCCTTAGATGTAGTAGTCCGGATCCACCAGCTTGATTCGTTCGTCCTTCTTGCGAGGACGGTTCTTAGCGGGAATACCCGTAGCAGTGTGATAAGCGGGCACATCTTTCGTCACTACGGCGTTAGCGCCTACCGCGGAGCCTTCACCGATGGTGATGGGTCCTAGTACTTTTGCGCCGGCGCCGATGGTCACATTATCCCCAATCGTTGGGTGGCGCTTTGTCTGCGTGAGAACCTGGCCTCCGAGCGTGACACCGTGGTAGAGCATCACGCCATCCCCGATCTCGGCGGTCTCACCAATGACGATGCCCATGCCGTGGTCAATGAAGAAGCGCCGACCAATCGTGGCGCCGGGGTGGATCTCAATTCCGGTGAAGAAGCGGTTCACCTGGGCCAAAATGCGTGCCGGCCCGCGCCAACCACGCTTCCACATGCGGTGTGCAATGCGGTGCGCCCAAATAGCGTGGAGGCCGGAATAGACCACGGCGTTCTCGACGTCGCCGCGCGCAGCCGGATCATGCTCGCGCGCGTTGGCGAGGTCTTCACGAATCATCTTCAAGATGTGCATGCGAACCATCCTATCTAGAAAGAAAAAGCGCCCCCTAGCACAGAGGGCGCTTTTATTCGGGGTGCTCACCGCAGTGCGCTTTGCGACGCCCCGCAGAAAGCCACGCTGGGAACTCTAAGCCTCGCGGATGTCCTCGAAGAGGATGGTGGAGACATAGCGCTCACCAAAGTCCGGGGCGACAACCACGATGGTCTTGCCCTTGAACTCTTCGCGTGCAGCCAGCTTGAGAGCTGCGGAGATGTTGGCGCCGGAGGAAATACCGACGAGCAGGCCCTCCTCGGTGGCCAGCTTGCGGGCAGTGGAGACAGATTCCTCGGTGGTGGCGGTGAGAACCTCGTTGAGGATCTCGCGGTCCAGAACCTCCGGGACGAAGTTAGCGCCGATGCCCTGGATCTTGTGCGGGCCTGCCTTGCCCTCGGACAGGACGGGGGAGTCGGAAGGCTCTACGGCTACCAAGTAGGTATCCGGGTTCTGGGAGCGCAGGTAGCGACCAACGCCGGTGACGGTGCCACCGGTGCCGACGCCGGCCACGAAAGCATCAACCTTGCCCTCGGCGTCCTCCCAGATCTCGGGGCCGGTGGTTGCCTCGTGGATCTTCGGGTTTGCTTCATTAGCGAACTGGGAAGCCAGGATGGCGTTGGGGGTTTCGGCAATAATTTCGTTGGCCTTCTCTACGGCACCCTTCATGCCGGCAGCGCCCGGGGTCAACACGATTTCAGCGCCATAAGCGCGCAGCAGCACCTTGCGCTCGTTAGACATGGTCTCCGGCATGGTGAGGATGACCTTGTAGCCCTGGGCTGCGCCGACGAGCGCCAAGCCAATACCGGTGTTGCCGGAGGTGGCTTCAACAATGGTGCCGCCCGGCTTCAGCTCGCCGGATTCCACGGCGGTGTCGACAATCGCCTTGGCGATGCGGTCCTTGACGGAATTTGCGGGGTTGAAGGACTCAACCTTTACGAGCACCTCAGCGCCGAGGCCCTCGGTCAGGCGGTTGAGGCGGACCAGCGGGGTTCCGCCGATGGTTTCTAGAATGTTGTCGTATACAGCCACGATGTGGACTCCTTGTAAATAACTTCCGATGTACAGCAGACACCTTACACTCCGCTACTAGACAAAGTGGTATATAAATTCCGAACAGAGCATTCGGGCATGGTATGTGGGATTTGGGGTGACAGAGTAGGCCGCGGTGCGATTTAGAATTACCCCCGTCGGACGGTTATACTTCGCAAATAGTGTTCACCTACCCCCGTTTCAGGCGGGGAATGTGGGTGCACCTGCTGGTTACCCCCGAGTAAGAGAGAGTCTCATGGAGCCGCACCGACTCAAGGATGATGACGAAGCCGTACGCGCAGCGCTGTCGTCGCTGAAGACCGCAACGGGAATTCCCGTCACGATGTACGGAACCTTGCTGCCGGATAATCGTCTGCAGATTACCCACTGGGTAGGTCTGCGTACCCCGGCCTTGCAGAACTTGGTGATTGACGCGAATGTGGGCGTCGGCGGGCGCGTTGTCAGCACTCGCCGCGCGGTAGGCGTATCCGACTACACCCGCGCCACGACGATCAGCCACGAGAACGACCGCTACATCCAGGACGAGGGACTGCACTCCATCGTGGCGGTGCCGGTGACTGTGCAGCGTGAGATCCGCGGTGTTCTTTATGTTGGTGTTCATTCGCCGGTCCGCTTGGGCGACAAGGTCATCGAGGAGGTCACCATGACCGCCCGCTGCCTCGAGCAGGATTTAGCGGTTAATTCCGCACTGCGCCGCGCCGATGGGGGGAAAGGCGGAGCCGCTCGCGGTCATGTGATGAACGGCGCCGAATGGGAGCAGGTACGCTCGACGCACTCCAAGCTGCGGATGCTGGCTAATCGCGTCAACGATGAGGACCTCCGTAAGGAATTGGAGGCCCTCTGTGACCAGATGGTCTCCCCGGTGCGCGTGAAGCAGACCACCAAGTTGTCTGCGCGCGAGCTCGATGTTTTGTCTTGCGTGGCGTTGGGACATACCAACGTTGAGGCGGCAGAGGAAATGGGCATCGGAGCCGAAACGGTGAAGTCTTATCTTCGTTCTGTCATGCGCAAATTGGGTGCCCACACCCGCTATGAAGCAGTCAATGCGGCCCGTCGTATCGGCGCGCTGCCCTAATTGTAGGTAAGTTGGGTGGGCGTGAAAGACCAATTTATTGTCTCCGGTGGGGCGCGCCTGCAGGGCACCGTCAAGGTCGATGGTGCCAAAAACAGTGTGCTGAAGCTGATGGCTGCGGCACTGTTGGCGGAGGGCACGACCACGCTGACCAACTGTCCCGAAATCCTTGATGTTCCACTGATGCGCAAGGTCCTCGAAGGCCTTGGCTGCACAGTGGAGATCGATGGCCACACCGTGCACATCACCACGCCGGCCCAATTGCACTCCAACGCGGACTTCGACGCCGTGAGGCAGTTCCGCGCATCCGTGTGCGTGCTAGGGCCGTTGACGGCACGGTGTGGTCATGCCAAGGTGGCTTTGCCGGGTGGCGATGCCATCGGTTCCCGCCCCTTGGACATGCACCAGTCCGGACTCGAAAAAATGGGTGCGAGCACGCGTATCGAGCACGGTGCCGTGGTGGCGGAAGTTGACCACCTCCACGGTGCAAGCATCAAGCTCGATTTCCCCTCTGTGGGCGCCACAGAGAATATTCTTACCGCTGCCGTGCTTGCCGACGGCGAAACTCAGCTCCACAACGCCGCCCGCGAACCGGAAATCGTCGACCTGTGCCTAATGCTTAAGGAAATGGGTGCTGACATCACTGGTGAAGGCACGTCCACCATCACGATTCGCGGTGTGGACAAGCTCCAGCCGACGGAACACGAGGTCATCGGTGACCGCATCGTGGCCGGGACGTGGGCCTATGCCGCAGTCATGACGCGCGGAGATATTACGGTGGGCGGCATCGCTCCCAAGCACCTGCACCTGCCTTTGGAAAAGCTCAAATCGGCCGGTGCCGATATTGAGGACTATGTCAACGGCTTCCGCGTGCGTATGGATGGGCGCCCCACCGCCGTGGATTACCAAACGCTGCCTTACCCGGGCTTTCCAACGGACCTTCAGCCCATCGCTATTGGATTGTCCGCGGTTGCGGAAGGCACGTCCATCATTACGGAGAATGTGTTCGAGTCCCGTTTCCGATTCGTCGATGAGATGTTGCGCCTCGGCGCTGACGCTCAGGTGGATGGCCACCATGTTGTCATCCGCGGCCAGGAGCGGTTGTCTTCAACGCATGTCTGGAGCTCCGACATTCGCGCGGGCGCCGGGTTGGTGCTCTCTGCGCTCTGTGCCGATGAGACGACTACCGTCCACGATGTCTTCCACATCGATCGCGGCTATCCCAATTTTGTAGAGAACCTGCAAGCGCTGGGGGCGACCATCGAGCGCACTCAGGAGGAAGAGCTCTACTAGGCAGCAGTGCTTGGCGACGTCCCCATGTGATGCACCGTTTCGGTGTACTACCTGGGGATTTGTTGTTTGTTGGGGGTGTGCGTATATTTATCGAGGTCGCCGCGAGGTAGCCGAGAGGTTAACTGGTGGTAGATGTTCGGACAATGTTTGTTTGGCGGGTTTGACTTTGGTTGAGCTTGTTGG
>NZ_KV796793.1:0-87456 GCF_001809235.1 Corynebacterium sp. HMSC072A04
CCTGATTTGACTACGCGTGGGAAAAGCCTGGTTCGGTTTAGAAGGGGTGAAGAAGTCAGCCAGAAGAGTGTCGATAAAGTCTAGGGTTTCATCTGTTAAGGCTGTCAATGCTGACATGGGTTGATCAATAGCAATAAGGGACTCGATGTCGAGCAGGCAGTGGGTGTCTTGTATGGCTTTGACTTTCGGCAGACTTTCTAGCCGGTGGATAGCACGCAGGCCGGATTTGATGTGGCCTTCGGGCAGTGACCAGGCAGCAACTAGGGATAGTGCGGTGGTGTTGATATCAGCCTGCAGGCTGGGCATAGCCCCGACCCAGGTGTCATAGGCAGCTCGCCGTGCTTTCGCGCGGGCCATGGCGTGTGGGTTATTCGGGTTAGTAGTCGAGAAGAAAAAGGTTGGTGGGCGTGTGGCAGTGGTCATGGGTATCTCCCCCGAGATAAACATGTTGTAGAAGAAATGTTCTAACCATGATTCTAGTATCACACACTCCGTATGGCCATAGCCTGCAGTGAATTCGTGTCAAGTCGTTACTATAAATGGGGGTAGCCACCGCACATTGGCCAGCACATTCGATGGACTCCAGTTGAAGGGTTCTACTCAAGGACGTAGCGAAGAGAAGGAAAGTTACGGATCTCAGGCAACCGAATGAGCCCTGTCTGAAACCTCGCCGGTGTCAGGGATAGACTGGGCACAGTTAACCGCACGAACACGTATGAAGGGATTGTCAATGACTATCAAGGTAGGCGTCTTGGGGGCTAAAGGGCGCGTGGGCCAAGCAATCGTGGAAGGCGTTAATGCGGCAGAGGATTTGGAGCTAGTTGCTTCCATCGACCGCGAGACCCCGTTGGAGAAGCTGGTTGAATCGGGTGCCGAGGTCGCCGTCGACTTCACCCAGCCGGCATCGGTCATGGACAATCTAGAGTTTTGCATCGCACATGGCATCCACGCTGTTGTGGGTACCACGGGGTTCGATGCAGGACGCCTAGCCAAGGTGGAGGAGTGGACTAAGAAAGAGGGCGCCGGCAACGTTCTCATTGCCCCGAACTTCGCTATTTCAGCTGTACTGACCATGGTGTTTGCCGCGCAGGCGGCGAAGTTCTTCGACAGTGCCGAGGTAGTTGAATACCATCACCCGAACAAGCTCGATGCGCCGTCCGGTACCGCGGTTCACACTGCGCAGGGTATTGCGAAGGCTCGCCAGGAGGCAGGCTTGGACGCTATGCCGGACAAGACCGAGCAGTCTCTCGATGGAGCGCGCGGCGCAGACGTCGATGGTGTTCACGTCCACGCAGTCCGTATGCAGGGAATGGTGGCTCATGAAGAAGTTATCTTCGGCACTCAAGGCCAGTCCTTGACCATCCGTCAGGATTCCTATGACCGCTCTTCCTTTACCCCCGGTGTTCTGCTGGGTGTACGAGAAATCGCATCCCACCCAGGCTTGACCGTGGGACTTGAGAAGTACTTGGGGCTGTAATGGCAAAGGTCTCTGAGCTTGATGTCCAGCTCATTGCGGCAACCGCATTCCATGCGCCGCGAGGAGTGGACTGGGAGGTTGATGAGGGGGCGTCGGAAAGCGAGGCTCTAGTCGAATTTGCCGGACGCGCCTGTTATGAGTCCTTCGACAAGCCGAATCCCCGTACCGCCTCAAATCAGGCCTATCTGCACCACATTCTGGAGGTAGGCCACGATGCATTGCTGGAGCATGCTACGGCGACGCTCTATATACGGGGACTATCGCGGTCGGCGTCGCATGAGCTGGTTCGCCACCGTCATTTCTCCTTCTCGCAGCTCTCGCAACGTTTCGTGCATTCCGAGGAGGCGGAGGTAGTCCTGCCCAAATTCATTGCGGAAGATGAACAGCTAACGCGGTTGACCCTCCAGGCGGCCGACGAAGCGAGGTTTGTCTACGAGGAGCTCCTCGACGCTCTCGAGTCCAAGTTGGAAGAGGAGCCAAATGCATTGCTGCGCAAGAAACAGGCTCGACAAGCAGCGCGTGCGGTATTACCTAATCTCACGGAATCCCGCATCGTCGTGACGGGAAACTATCGCGCGTGGCGTCACTTTATTGGCGCGCGGGCGACTGAACAAGCCGATACAGAGATGCGCCAGCTCGCCGTCACGTGCTTGAAGCTGTTGCGGGAGCAATCGCCGGTGCTTTTCGACGACTTCCATATCACCACCCTGGCTGACGGCACCGAAATGGCTTCGAGCCCGTACGCTTAAAGGCTTTGCAGGAGACTCGCGCACGACCCCGATGCGGCCAATAGGGGCGAAAGCAGGTAATCTTGACGCCTATGAGCACAGGTATGACAGCACAGGCAGGCGTCGACACCTTCGGACGCGTAGGCGTAGCTATGGTCACTCCATTTGACCAGGACGGCGCCTTGGACGTGTCCGCTGGTCGTCGCCTAGCAGCTCATTTGGTTGATAACGGCGTTGATTCGCTCATTTTGTCTGGGACCACGGGCGAATCACCGACGACGTCGTTGGATGAGAAACTGGAGCTGTTCGCAGCTGTAAAGGAAGAGGTAGGCGGCCGCGCTAAGTTGTGCGCTGGTGCGGGAACTAATAACACCGCCACCAGTATTGAGGCCGCGCGCGCTTTCGCTGATGCGGGAGCAGACAGCCTTCTGGTCGTGACCCCGTATTACTCCAAGCCTTCCCAGGCTGGTGTGTACGCGCACTTTACTGCTGTGGCTGACGCCGTGGACCTCCCCATTTGTCTGTACGACATCCCTGGCCGCTCGGGCATTCCGATTGAGACGGAGACCCTTCTTCGCCTCGCGGAGGTGCCGAACATCAAGGCTGTTAAGGACGCCAAGGGCGACCTTGTAGCAGCCGCACCGCTTATCCAGGAAACCGGTTTGGCATGGTACTCCGGAGATGACGGACTGAACTTGCCGTGGCTGGCCCTCGGTGCTTCGGGCGTTATTTCCGTGATTGGTCACCTCGCTCCGCGCGCCCTGGCTGATCTCTACGTGGCCTTCGATGAAGGCGATATTGCACGTGCACGAGAGATTAACGCGAAAACTTTGTCCCCGCTCGTCGAGGCGCAAGGCCGCCTCGGAGGAGCAACTCTTGTTAAGGCTGCCCTGCGTCTGCAGGGTATTGAAGTTGGAGAACCTCGTCTCCCAGTTACCGCGGCTGACGCGGAGGAGATCGAGGCTCTCCGCCACGATTTGGAAAAGGCTGGAGTCCTTTAAGAATGACTGAATCCCGTAATCGCTCCCGCAAGGTAACCCGTAAGGCGGGTCCGCCTTCGGAGACTGAGACCGCCTCGAATGAGGCGGCTTCGCCGGTTTTTCAAGCGCCGAACGAATCGGCTGCATCCGGCAATAATTCGAACGAGTCTAATAACTCGAATTCTGAGGACGGCAACCGCCGTTCTCGCTCCCGTGGTTCCCGTGGCGGCCGTGGTCGCGGTCGCGGCGGCAACAACAACCACAACAACGGTGGCCGCAACAACAATCGCAACCGTAATAACAACCGTGGCCGCCGCAACGTTCCCAAGTCCATGCAGGGCGCGGATCTGACGAAGCGTCTGCCGGAGCCGCCGAAGCAGCAGAAGGATTCGCTGCGTATTTATGCCCTGGGCGGTATTTCTGAGATCGGTCGTAACATGACCGTCTTCGAGTACCAGGACGAGATGCTCATCATCGACTGTGGCGTGCTCTTCCCGTCCTCCGGTGAGCCTGGCGTTGACCTGATCCTGCCGGACTTTGGCCCGATCGAGAAGAAGATTCACAAGGTCAAGGCTCTCGTTGTAACCCACGCTCACGAGGACCACATTGGTGCTATCCCGTGGCTGCTGAAGCTGCGCCCGGATATTCCAATCGTGGCATCGCGCTTTACCATCGCGCTGATTGCGGCGAAGTGTAAGGAGCACCGCCAGAAGCCGAAGTTCGTTGAGGTCAACGAGAAGTCGGATGTGAACTACGGTTCGTTCCGCTGCCGTTTTTGGGCAGTTAACCACTCCGTTCCGGATGCACTGGGCATCATGCTGGGCACCCCGGCTGGCAATATCATCCACACCGGTGACATCAAGCTGGACCAGACCCCGCTGGATAACCGTCCGACCGACCTTCCGGCGCTATCTCGCTACGGTGATGAGGGCGTCGACCTGATGCTCTGCGAATCCACCAACGCGAACATCCCGGGCGTTTCCGCATCCGAGGGAGATATCCCGGCTACCTTCCGCCGCCTGGTGTCCAATGCTAAGCAGCGCGTCATCATCGCAACCTTCGCGTCCAACGTGTACCGTGTACAGGCAGCTATCGACGCCGCCGTTTATGCTGGCCGCAAGGTTGCCTTCAACGGCCGCTCGATGATGCGCAACATGGAAATCGCCGAGAAGATGGGCTTCCTGAAGGTTCCGCGCGGAACCATCATCTCGATCGACGAGGCTGCCAAGATGGCACCGCACAAGGTCTTGCTCATCACCACCGGTACCCAGGGCGAGCCAATGGCTGCGTTGTCACGCATGGCACGCCGTGAGCACCGTCAGATCACCGTCCGCGACGGCGACCTCATCATCTTCTCCTCGTCCCTGATTCCGGGCAACGAAGAGGCCGTTTACGGTGTCATGAACATGCTCTCCCAGATTGGTGCTGAAGTTATCACCAACAAGGAAGCCAAGGTTCACGCCTCCGGCCACGGCTACGGCGGCGAGCTGCTCTTCCTGTACAACGCTGCGCGTCCGAAGAACGTTATGCCGGTCCACGGCGAGTGGCGTCACCTGCGTGCAAACAAGGAACTGGCAGTCTCCACTGGCGTTGACCGCGACCGCGTGGTTCTGGCACAGAACGGCGTTGTCGTTGATCTGCGCAACGGCCGTGCAGAGGTTGTTGGCCAGATTACCGTGGGTAACCTCTACGTCGATGGCGTCTCCATGGGTGACGTCGACGCAGATACCCTGGCAGACCGCACCAACCTCGGCTCTGGCGGCGTCGTTTCCATCACCTGTGTGATTGATAACCGCACGTCCCGGCTGCTTGAGCATCCGGCTGTATCCACCACTGGTTTCTCTGACGATGACCGCGGCATCGTGCCGGAGGTTGCCAAGTTGGTTGAGTCCACGATGAACGATCTCGCCGCTGAGGGCGAGAACGATACCTACCGCATGGTGCAGAAGCTGCGCCGCAAGGTATCCAAGCTCATGGATTCCAAGTACAAGCGCGAGCCGGTCATTCTGCCGACCATCGTGCCGACGAACTCGGATGTCCTGATGCCTGACGACGATGAAGTTCACGCCTCCCGTGAATCGCTCTAACGTCTAGGTAGACAGTGCCCCAGCGTTCCTGCTTCTGGTAGGTATGCTGGGGCGCATGTCGTTTTCCTCAGCAGAACGCGCCAAGATGGTGGCGTTATTCCGTGAACTTGGTCCCGATGCTCCAACGTTGTGCGAAGGGTGGACGGCCCGCGACCTCGTGTCGCACCTCTGGATCCGCGAAAACCGGCCCGACGTCGTCATCAGTTCTTTTGTTCCAGCGCTGACTTCCCATGCGGACAGCATCATGGAGGAAGTCCGTGCGCGAGATTTTGAGGAACTGGTGGATGACTGGGGTAGGGGATTGGGAAAGCTCAACCCTCTGCGCTACGTGGATTCAGTGCTCAACACCGCAGAGCATTTTGTGCACCACGAAGACCTACGCCGGGCCAATGCGCACAGCGAACCGCGTGATTTCTCGCTAGCGGTGCAGAAGGAGTTGCTCGCACCGCTAAAGTTTCTCGGGTTAAGGCTGTTGGCGCACTCTCGCCTCCCGGTAGTGCTGGAGCCGGCTGGGTTTGCGCCACTCGTCGCGGCGGATAAACATCGTGTGGCAGCGAAGGGGGACAACGTGGTGCGGGTCCGTGGGGCAGTTTCCGAGTTGCTCCTATGGGCGTTCGGCCGCGAGGCGGCTCGCGTTGAGATTGACGGGGATTCATCCGCCGTCGTTAGGTCAAGTCTGTAGGCTGAACTGTCTAAAATCTTCAGTGCACGCGTGTGGCGCATGTTGTTAATGGTGTGTTTGCTACTAAAGTGGCAGGCATGTCTGTCAAGAACGCTCCGTCTCGCGCCTCCGGCCGAGGTCGCACCGCCAATCGGTCGCGGCCGTCCGGCCGCACAAGCTATTCGCTGACCTCCGCAACCCGCGCTGCCGAGACCTCCGAAGAGAGGACCGGCAGCGCCTTTCGCGCCGTTGGCCGAGGACTGGGAACCGTTTTTGGCGCTACCGCCCGAGGCGTGGGAAGCATGGCGCGAGGGGTCGGGCACGGCCTTGCCGGTCTCAAGCCGGTAGATGCGGGGAGTCGAGATGACGACCTCTATGACTCCGCCTACGATGCTGCTCATGACGAGGGTGCCTACGATGATTACGACGAGTTGAGGGAGCCAGGGGAAATTTCTGGACGCGCGAAGAACAAGAAAAAGAGCAACAAGGCCGATAGCGCTGTTCCGGCAAAGAGCAAGGTAACGCGAGCACGCGACGTCGACAGTGAGATGCCGACGACGGTCATGGGGCGTCCAGCTCACACTGAGAAGAGCATCCGCGTCTCCAATCCAGATGCGGTGGCTCTTGTGCTTATCGGCGTGGCCATCATCCTTGCTTGCGCGACGTGGTTCCAGGTGGCCGGCATTATCGGTGAGTACCTCACCAACGCTGTGCGCTATGTGATTGGCGCGGGCGCCTATGTTCTTCCCGTTGCGCTGGTCGCCGTCGCCATTGCGCTCATGATGGATCTGTCCGGTCCGGCGGGCCATTTCAAGCCACGAGTGGTGGGCGGCACGGCCCTCATCGTCGTGTGCATGCTGAGCCTCATTCACATCTTTGCCGGTCTTCCGAAGCTGACCTGGAATAACAACGCCGCCGGGGAGGCAGGCGGTGCCATCGGCTTTGGAGTCGGCGAGCTGCTGGTGGCGGCCTTTTCTAGTTATGTCGCGGTGCCTTTGCTTTTCTTGCTCATTGTGTATGGGGCACTCAATATCACGGGCATCACCCTGCGTGAAGCATATGATTTTGTGGCCGCGCAATGTGCGGCGCTCGTCGGCGGCCTGCGTGACAGGAAGAATCGTTCAGATCAGGAGCTGCTTGACGACGCCCCCGCGGACGACTACGACTACGTCAGCGATGACATCGACGCCATCGCCGAGGGGCGTGAGCGTCCTGTGCGCCCGGCATACACTTCGCGACCGCGCCCGAAGCAGACACCGAAGCCGATGCCAAAGCAGATTCTGGATGACAATGCCACCGTCTCTTTCGACTCGGCAGCTCAGCCAGTAAGCCAGGAGCCCGTACAGCACGGCCGCCCGAGCTTTGATAGCCGCGCGGATGATACCGACGAGTTCCCCGTCGTACCGGATCCTGAGCCAGCCCCGCAGCCAACTCCGCAACCGGAGCAGAAAGTCGAACCAAAGCCAGAGCCCAAGCCAACACCGATGAAGCGTCCCCGCGTGGACGTCGGCGGTGCCGCCGGTGCAGCACTGGGAGCGGCGGCTGCCGAGGCGTCGGCAAGCGCAGCGTCGGCTGGCTCAGCGGGAGAGGACGTGGTCTCCGCCGCTCATTCCGAGGCAGTGCGCATGTTCCAGGAACGATCCGGACGTGATGCGCGAACGGGTGCCAAGATTGAGGATGAAGCCCAGAGCGTAGCCGAAGAAGCACCCGCAGCCCCGAGTGGTGCGGAAGACACTGCCCTGGGCGGCGGCTACGATGTGCCGACGACGGACCTGCTCACCGCCGGCAAACCTGCGAAGGCACGCACGGAGGCTAACGATCGCATCATCGAGGCCATCACCGAGGTCTTCGAGGAGTTCAAAGTCGATGCCCAGGTCACCGGTTTTAGCCGTGGTCCGACAGTGACGCGCTACGAGATCGAGCTGGGCCCAGGCGTTAAGGTTTCGAAGATTACAAACCTCCAGTCCAACCTGGCTTATGCTGTGGCGACGGATAATCTGCGCCTGCTGACCCCGATTCCGGGCAAGTCCGCCGTCGGTATCGAGGTGCCCAATGCGGACCGCGAGATGGTGCGCCTGCGCGATGTGCTTGATTCCCCGGCGCTGCGCGCCGACCATGACCCGATGCTGATTGGCTTGGGCAAGGATATCGAAGGCGAGTACACCTCCTTCTCCGTAAAGAAGATGCCTCACCTGCTCGTGGCTGGTGCAACCGGTTCTGGTAAGTCGGCGTTCGTGAACTCCATGCTGGTCTCGCTGTTGACCCGCGCGACGCCGGAAGACGTTCGCCTCATCCTCGTGGACCCGAAGATGGTGGAGCTCACACCGTACGAAGGTATTCCGCACCTCATCACCCCGATCATTACGCAGCCAAAGAAGGCAGCGGCGGCCCTGCAGTGGCTGGTGGAGGAGATGGAGCAGCGTTACATGGACATGCAGGCTGCCCGCGTGCGCAAGATTGAGGACTTCAACCGTAAGGTCCGCAGTGGCGAATACCAGGCTCCTGCCGGTTCCCAGCGGGAGATGCGCCCGTACCCGTACATTGTGTGTGTCGTGGACGAGCTCGCAGACCTCATGATGACGGCACCGAAGGAGATCGAGGACTCCATCGTCCGCATTACCCAGAAGGCCCGTGCGGCGGGTATCCACCTCGTGCTCGCAACACAGCGCCCGTCCGTGGACGTGGTCACCGGCTTGATCAAGACCAACGTTCCTTCCCGCCTGGCGTTCGCGACGTCTTCGCTTACGGACTCCCGAGTCATCCTGGATCAGGGTGGTGCCGAGAAACTCATCGGCATGGGCGATGGCCTTTTCATCCCGCAGGGCGGCCGCCCAGTGCGTATGCAGGGTGCGTTCGTCTCAGACGAGGAGGTGCAGGCGGTTGTCGACGCCGCGAAGGCACAGGGCTCACCGAACTACACCGAAGGTGTGACGGACGATAAGGCGTCGGAGGCCAAGAAGGAGATCGACGAGGAGATCGGCAAGGATATGGATGACCTCTTGGAGGCCGTCGACCTCGTGGTCACCTCCCAGCTGGGCTCGACGTCGATGCTCCAGCGCAAGCTGCGCATCGGTTTTGCCAAGGCTGGCCGACTCATGGACCTCATGGAATCGCGCGGCGTGGTGGGCCCGTCCGAGGGCTCCAAGGCCCGTGAGGTGCTGGTTAAGCCGGAGGAGCTCGACACCATCATCTGGATGATCAAGGGCGCTGACCCAGCCGAGGCCCCGAAGGAGGTTCAGGACGCTGAAGGTGCCGGCGGGACGGACGACGCTGCAGCCGATACCCGCACCGTAGAAATCTCCGCTAACCCCTCCACAGGTGCGTTCTAAGTTCCGTGTAGGATAGGACGAGTCTTGGAGGGGAGTACCCCAATCCACGGCGTCGATCGTCAACACGGCAACTGCGGTACAGTTCCCGGTCGCGCCGGCTAGCGGGACTTCGCATAGAGCCCGTTAGCGGGGGAGACCTCCGGTCTTTATTGTCTCGTCGACCGGAGGGATAACTCATTATGCATGTGCCACTATGGGTCTGGGCCATCACCATCGCGGTGATCTTGGGCTTCTTTATTTTCGATTTCTATAGCCACGTCCGCTCACCCCACGAGCCCAGCATCAAGGAATCCGGTGGGTGGACTCTGTTCTACATGGCCACCGCCGTTGTCTTTGGCGGAGTTGTATGGGTGCTGTGGGACAGCGAACACGCGGCACAGTTCTACACCGGTTGGGTGACGGAACAGGCTTTGAGCGTGGATAACCTATTCGTGTTCTCGCTCATCATGGGCTCCTTCAAGATTCCCCGCAGGTATCAGCAGAAGGTATTGCTCATCGGTATCGTCCTAGCGCTGGTTTTCCGCCTTGTCTTCATCTTGATGGGCGCGGCCATCATCGCGGCATGGTCGGATGTCTTCTACCTGTTTGCCATCTTCCTTATTTACACCGCAGTCAAGCTGCTCATCGATGAGATCAACGGGACGCCCGAGACCGACCCCAACGACATGCTGGTAGTCAAGTGGCTGCGCAAAGTGATCCATGTGACCCCGCGCTACCACGGTGACAAGCTCACCCACCGTGAGGAATCCGGTGAGAAGAAGGGCAAATTCGCCCTGACGCCGCTTTTCGTTGCTTTGGCGGCTATCGGGCTGATCGACGTTATGTTTGCCTTCGACTCCATCCCAGCTATCTACGGCATTACCTCGGAGCCTTTCCTCGTCTTCACCACCAATGCCTTCGCTCTCATGGGGCTGCGCCAAATGTTCTTCCTCATTGATGGCCTGTTGGACCGCCTGGTCTACCTGCCTTATGGCCTGGGTATCATCTTGCTGTTCATCGGTGTCAAGTTGCTCTTCCACGCTTTGCATGAGAACAACGTGCCCTTCATCAACGGCGGCGAGAATGTCAGTGCGGTACCGGAAATTACGACCATGGTGTCGCTGCTGGTCATCGTTGGCGTCCTCTTCGTGACGGTGTTGTTGTCGGTGTGGAAGGACAAACGCGACCAAGCCCAGGGTGGTGTGGTGATTTCCCACAACCACTACGACTGGGACGATTATGGCAACAAGATCGTTCGCAACAAGGAGGGCGAGCTCGTCGGCAAGGCGGACGAACTTCCCAAGTCCGAGCTGCCTTAAACTCGGGCCGCGGGGATTTAGAAGGAATTAATAACGGGATTCCACTCGCGGAAAGCGCGCCCAGTGACAGCGCCTTCGGTGTAGAAGGGATCCTGGTCCATGAGGGCGATGACATCGGCCACCTTTACGGACTCATCCTCAAATTGCAGGACGATGAGCGCCCCGCCCTTGGAATCGGTGTAGGGGCCAGAGCCACAGATCTGGCCCTTGTCGTGGAGTGCGCCGATGAATTCGCGGTGCTTCGGGCGAACCTCAGCAATAACCGGGTTAGACGGATTGTATTCATAGGAAACTGCGAAATACTTCATACCGACCATGGTAGTGCTCGCTCGAGTGGCAGGGAGGCCACGGTAGGATGAAGAGCGTGAATGATTCTCAGGCTGCGCGCAACCAATCTCGAACCACGGATGTAAACCCCGAGGTCTCCAATTGGAACCTGCCCAACATCCTGACTAGTTTGCGCATCCTCTTTATCCCCCTGTTTGCCTGGCTGGTGCTCGCCGGCCATGAATGGTGGGCTTTCCTCTGCTTCGCGCTCTTGATGCTCACGGATAAGTTGGATGGCGATATTGCACGCGCGCGGGGACTCATCACTAACTTTGGCAAGATTGCGGACCCGATCGCGGATAAAGCCCTGATGACCGCGGCCCTCGTGTGCCTCAATATCACCGGGGCTTTGCCGGTGTGGATCACCGTGCTGATTCTGTTTCGCGAATTCGGCATTACGATTTGGCGCTTCTTCTTGCTGCGTCAAGGGAAGGTGGTGCCGGCTTCCCAAGGCGGAAAGCTCAAGACAGCGTTGCAGACTGTGGCGGTGGCGTTGTATCTTTGTCCGCTGCCAGGGTGGATGGACCTTCCGAGCCTCCTCGTTATGTTGGCCGCCGCCTTCGTTACCGTCCTGACCGGCATCCAGTACCTCATTGATGGCCATAGGGAGAACCAATGAGCATCGAGGCGCAACTAGTATCCACGCTCAGCGAACGCGGTGAAACTGTGGCGTTCTGTGAGTCCCTTACTGCTGGTCTAGCCGCTGCGACTGTGGCGTGCATCCCGGGAGCCTCGGCGGTGCTGCGGGGTGGGCTGGTGACGTATGCGACAGAGGTCAAGGCTCATTTTCTCAACACCACCGTGGAAGAACTTGAGGAGCAAGGCGTGGTGTCTGCTGCGACTGCTGCGCAGATGGCTGAGGCGGCGGTCGTTGAAACGCGTGCAGATTGGGGGGTAGGGCTGACTGGTGTAGCCGGGCCGGACCTCCAGGAAGGCAAACCCGCGGGCACGGTGTACGTGGGGTTATGCGGGAGGGGTGGCGGGGGCGTCGCCAAGCGCGGCGTCCTTTATGAGCTTCCTGCTGAGGGGCGCAACGCGATTCGTTTCGCTGCCATTGAGGCGGCATTGAGTCTTCTCCTATCAACTCTTGAAGAAAATTAGTTGATTGTGGGAACAAGTACGACTGCTGAGCCGTTGTACGGGGTGATGAACACTTCAGTTGCACTACTCGATAAACCCACCCAGTCCCCGGCGCGGTCGACGCGGACTCCTGAACCGCTGCTGCGTGAGGCCCTCGGATTAACGCTTCGCGCCTTCCGCGCGGATAAAGGCGTGACCCTCCGCGAACTCGCCGGTGTGGCGCGTGTTTCCCCGGGATATCTTTCGGAGCTGGAGCGTGGCCGCAAGGAGGTTTCCTCCGAGCTGCTGGCCTCTGTCTGCCATGCACTCGATGTCAGCGTCTCCGATGTCCTCATTGAGGCGGCCGGCTACATGGCGTTGCCGTCGATGGATGAGGAGCTCGCATCCACCGCACCCGCTGCATCGGAACTATAGAACCGCAACGGAATACTGTCTGCTTCGCTACTATTAGGCAGGCAGGAAATATTCTTGTTACACACCTTATTGACACAACGAACTGCTGAGAAAGGCACCTCCTGTTATGGCGAACCCATTCGTAAAAGCCTGGAAGTACTTGATGGCTCTCTTTGATTCCAAGATCGAGGAGAACGCCGACCCGAAGGTTCAGATTGAGCAGGCAATCGAGGAGGCGCAGCGCCAGCACCAGGAGCTGTCACAGCAGGCCGCTGCGGTCATTGGTAATCAGCGCCAGCTGGAGATGCAGCTGAACCGTCGTTTGAGTGAGATTGAAAAGCTGCAGCAGAATACCCGTAACGCCCTGAGCCTTGCGGACAAGGCCCGTGCCGAAGGCGATGCACAGAAGGCGACCGAGTACGAAAACGCGGCTGAAGCCTTCGCTGCCCAGCTGGTTACCGCTGAGCAGTCTGTTGAGGACACTAAGAAGCTCCACGATCAGGCTCTACAGCAGGCGGAGCAGGCCAAGAAGGCCGTTGAACGCAACGGCATGGCGCTTCGTGAGAAGGTCAACGAGCGCTCCAAGCTGCTGTCGCAGCTCGAGCAGGCCAAGATGCAGGAGAAGGTCTCCGAGTCCCTCAACTCGATGAACGAGCTCTCCGCAAACGGTAACTCGCCTTCCCTGGATGCTGTGCGTGACAAGATTGAGCGCCGCTACTCCAAGGCCCTGGGCCAGGCAGAGCTCGCCGAGAACTCAGTGTCTAACCGCATGCAGGAGATCGAGCAGGCTGGCGTGCAACTGGCTGGCCACTCCCGTCTCGAGCAGATCCGCGCGGAGATGAACAACCCGAAGGCAGTGGAGGGAAACTCCCAGCAGGCAATCGGTTCGGCAGAGGCTAAGGCTCAGCCGAACGTGCAGGACGATGCCGTCCAGGCTCGCCTACGCGAGTTGCGCGGAGAATAAGGCTTAGTCGCCGACGCCGCGGGCTTGAAGCGCCTCACCCATCGCGCGTGCTCGGCGGATTGAGCGAATGATAACCGGGGTGCCAAAGGCAGTTAGAGATGCCGTGGCACCCCGGGCTTTTCGTGCGTCCAGTACCTCGACGACTGTTCCCAGCATGAGCGGGAGCAGACGAATGGTGAGAGACATGGCCAGCGTGATGTTCTCAACAGGGACGCCCAGCCGCCCTAGGGGCGCGAGGGCGCGGTCGAGGGAGTCCATCATCTCCGACACCTTCGTTGTCAGCGTCAGCAGCACCGCCGCGCTGATCGCTGCGTAGATGGTGAGAAACATGATCGCGGCCGACAGCAAATCCTTCTGCCACCACTGAAAAGCTGCGAGCGCAACGAGGAGGTAGAGCGGAGGAACAAGCTGTCCGAGTGCGACGCGAAACGGGATGCGGGCGACGGGAAAGAGCACGAGTGGGAGGAAGAGGCTGGCCGCCGCCCAAGAAAGCGTGTGCACGGCGAGCGAGGTCACGAGGATGAAGCCGATGAGCACGAGGAATTTCACCGCGGCCGGTATGCGATGAATGATGGTATCGGCGTCGACGTAGTAGCCGAGGGGGATGTTTTTAGGCATGACTCTAGAGCGGGCGGGATTTCATGAGTTCGGTGTAGAAGGAAATGACCTTGTCGGGAGATCCGTCGGCTACGACGTGGTGGTTATCGATGCACAGAACGCGATCGAAATCAGAGACAAAGTCAAGGTCATGGGTAACCACGATGAGTTGCTGCTCAAGCTGCGCAAATTCGCGGCGAATGCGATCGCGGTTGCGCAGATCTAGCAAGGTCGTGGGTTCGTCAGCGATGATGACGGTGGGTTCCATGACAAGCACTGCCGCCAACGCGAGGAGCTGCTTCTGCCCGCCGGAGAGAGTGTGCGGGGACTGCTCAGCTAGCGGCGTCAGGCCGAAGCGCTCGAGGACGGCGTCGACGCGCGCGGTGCGCTCCTTACGAGACAGCTTGAGCCGGCGAAGGGAGAATTCTACGTCATCGCGCACGTGCGGCATGACGATCTGGTTCTCCGCATCAGAAAACACGAAGCCCACTTGGCGGCGAATCTCCTTGCCGCGCTTGGCGACGTCCACGTTGTCCACCAAGACTTCACCACGTGAAGGTTCACCAAGACCGTTGATGAGCCGGACAAGAGTGGATTTCCCGCCACCATTGGCACCGATGATGCCGATGCGCTGTTCGTTTAATGAGAGAGAAATATCCTTGAGCACCGTTGTTTCGTCGAAGGTGACGGAAACGTTGCGGAAATCAATCTGCGGCACTGGTGCTACTTTGCCTTGGTGCGGCGACCCATCAGGTCGGGGAATGCTGCGTGGACACCGACGGCGATGACAACCATCACGGCGACCTTAATGAGATCGGGGATGACGAACGGGCCCTGAGCCACGGCGGCCGCCCCGAAGGACATGTCAGAGCGGACCATCAGGCCAATAATGCCGCACAAGTACTGCACGGCCAGGCCGACGACGCCGGCGATGGCGAGGACTACCGTCATGCCTCCTTTGCTTCTCGGCGCGCGGTAGGCGATGAAGCCGGCGATGGCGGGTGAGACGACGTAACCGACAAGGTAGCCCACGGTGGGGCCGGCAATGGCGCTCAGGGCACTGCGGCCGCCGGCAAGGATGGGAAGGCCGACGAGGCCGAGAGCTATGAAGAGTAGACCGACGAAAAAGCCACGGCGGCCACCAAGGACGAGGCCAGCCAGGATGATGACGGCGTTTTGAAGAACGATGGGCACGCCCACGGTAGGCGTAGGGATAGAGACGAACGCAAAGACTATGATGAGCGCGGTGAAGACCGCGACGTACGCGATATCAGTCGCGACGGAATTCTTTTTCATGGGCCAAAGTTTATCTAGTAGCTTAATAATGCAGCAAATAGGCACTTTTGAACAGTGTTCAAGCACGGCTTTTAGGGCTTGAAACTACCCCGAACGGGGTAATCTCGAGGCATGGCAAATAGAAAGAAGATGGAGCATGTCTTAGGGCTTGCTCGTGTCAGTGTGGTAGCGCTTCTTTCCGGTATAGCGCTGGGGAGCGTGGCTGGATGTTCGTTGATAGGTTCCGCGAATGTCATCGAAAATATCGAAGAAGCGGCCGGGGTGGAGGAGGGGGAGCCTGGCAGCGTCGACATGCGCGTCGGCGACATCTTCGATTCCGAATATCACCGCGTGATCTTTATCTGTCCTGGGGCTGTCGAGGAGGATGTCATAAACGCTAGTGGAGGAACCTGGCAGGGCGGTACCGACGAGGATGATGAATGGGTGCCGCCAAGCTCGGGGAGTGTTGAGATTTATCGGGATGCGCAGGGGCGTGGAGCGTCGAAGTATGTGAGCAGCAGGGCCTCTCTTGATGAGCTGGATGTCTGTAGCGCGCTGGGCGGGGTAGTTGCCGTACTGCCTGCCGATGAGCAGGTGTCTTTCGTCCGTGCAGAGCAGGGCGGTCCGTGGAAACTTCATTAGGTGGCGAGGCGTTGGATTAGGTCTCAGACACGCGCGCTGCTTGAATGGGCAATCGAACACTTGTGTGTGTATTGTGGGTTGTGGTCTGGTGGAAACGTTAGGGTACTTTCGTGGCATGTGATGGAACCGCAACGATGCCGGAAAACACAATGCGACGGGCCTGGGAACCGAAGTTGCTTCATGGCAGTCTAACTAGGTGCCCCCATTTAATGACATACAGCACTGCACACTAACTGACGCACGATAGTGAGGAAATAAATGGCTACGAAGAAGAAGTCCTCGGCGGCTAGCAAGGGCGATGATCGTCAGAAAGCCCTCGATGCCGCAATGGCGATGATTGAGAAGGATTTTGGCAAAGGAGCCGTCATGCGTCTTGGTGACGATGACCGCCCGCCAATCCAAGCCATTTCCTCCGGGAATACGGCCATCGACATTGCGCTGGGCGTCGGTGGCTTCCCGCGCGGTCGCATCGTAGAGATTTATGGACCTGAATCCTCGGGTAAGACCACCGTTGCTCTGCACGCCATCGCATCGGCGCAGAAGAACGGCGGCATCGCGGCCTTTATTGATGCGGAGCACGCGCTCGATCCTGAGTATGCGCGTCTGCTTGGCGTGGACACGGATAACCTCTTGGTTTCCCAGCCGGATACCGGCGAGCAGGCTCTGGAAATCGCAGATATGCTCGTGCGCTCCGGCGCTATCGACATCATCGTGATTGACTCCGTAGCCGCCTTGACGCCCAAGGCGGAAATCGAGGGCGAGATGGGAGATAGCCACGTTGGCCTCCAAGCCCGTCTCATGTCCCAAGCGCTACGCAAGATGACGGGTGCTCTGTACAACTCTGGGACTACCGCCATCTTCATCAACCAGCTGCGTGAAAAGATCGGCGTGATGTTTGGTTCGCCGGAAACGACCACGGGTGGTAAGGCGCTGAAGTTCTACGCCTCTGTGCGCTGCGATATCCGCCGAATCCAAACCTTGAAGGACGGCCAGGATGCCATCGGTAACCGCACCAAGCTCAAGGTGGTGAAGAACAAGGTGTCCCCGCCGTTCAAGATCGCTGAGTTCGACATCATGTACGGCGAAGGCATTTCGCGCGAGTCTTCCATCATTGACTTGGGTGTCGAACACGGGTTCATTAAGAAATCTGGCTCGTGGTTTACCTACGAAGGCGATCAGCTGGGACAGGGCAAGGAAAAGGCCCGCAACTTCCTCAAGGACAACCCCGATCTGGCGGATGAGATTGAGAAGAAGATCTTCGTCAAGCTCGGCGTGGGTGCTGCCGCAGCCGAAGCTGGTGAGGACGTCGCCATGGATGTGCCGGGTGCAGACGATCCGCTGACGGATGAGGCTGTGGATCTGGTACCGAACGTCGATTTCGACGACGACTAAACAGGCGCAATGGCACAACCTTCACCAGAGAAGCTAGAGAAGCTACGTCAAGCTCTCGAGTCCTATGAATCGGGGGACGCGGGTGGCCAGCTTGTTGATGCGAATGCTGAAGCAGCGAAGGCGCCCGTGCGCTCCCGAGCATTAGGCTTGCTAGATCAACGTGCACGTTCCCGCAAGGAACTGCGTGACCGGCTTGTCGCGGCGGACTTTGAGCCCGATGTGGTCGAGGACGTGGTCGATGACCTTGCAGGGGTGGGGCTCGTTGATGATGAAACCTTCGCCAAGGAGTGGGTGCGGCAGCGCCACGCGCGGCGCGGTAAGTCGGCCCGTGCCCTCAATGTGGAACTCAAGGAGAAGGGTGTTGAGGCCGCCGATCGCGCAGCGGCCCTAGAGCAGATTACCGAGGAATCTGAGGAGGCCGTAGCGCGCCGCGTAGCGGAGAAAAAGGCGCGAACCTTGAAGAGTGTTCCCGCCGACCGCCATGAGAGGGACAAGTTCCTGCGTCGCATTGTAGGAACACTCGCGCGGCGCGGCTATCGCCAGGAGCTGGTGATGCGTATTTCCATCGAAGTGCTGGATGCGCGCATCGCCGAGCTCTCCTAGCTGTTTCTATTCGTCCGGGTTGCGGATTTCTGTATAGCTTTCTGAGTGCCAATCAACGTTGACCTGGTCTTTGGTGTCCAAGCCTTGGTCTGGTTGCTCCGGAACTTTAGCGATGATGTTCCGGCGCGCACGGCCCGCTCGAAGCTGACGTTCGATGCGTTCGGCCAGGAGGCCCAGCCCCCAGTTGATGAGGATCATGATGATCGCAACGACGATGAGCGAGGCCAGGTAATTCTTGTTGTAGGACGCCGATTGGATACCGGAGCGCACCACCTCGACATAGCCAATCTGGTAGCCCAAGGCAGAGTCCTTGAGCGCAATAACCATCTGGGCGATGAGGGCCGGAAGCATTGCGGCTACTGCTTGCGGGAGCAGGATGGTACGCATTGTTTGCCCATGCGACAGCCCCAGCGCGCGGGCGGCTTCAGTTTGCCCCTTGGGCAGCGACTTGATTCCGGAGCGCAGAATCTCTGCGACGACAGAGCCGTTGTAGAGGGTCAACGCGAAGACCACGGCGCTAAACGCCAGCTGTTTCGACGGAACTACGTTATAGATGGCGAAAAGCTGGTAGGCAAAAATCATGAGCAGCAGGACGGGGATGGCGCGGAAGAATTCCACGACCACACCACATACGCCGCGTACGATGACGTTCTCGCTCAATCGGCCTAGGCCGAAGACGACGCCGAACACGATGGCCAAGATGATGGATGCTACAGCGGAAAGGATCGTTCCGCGCAGGCCAGGGAGCAGGTACGTGGTCCACGTTTGGCTGTTAAGAAAAGGGGTCCATAACGCGGAGTCGAGTTGCCCGCGCTCACCCAATGTAGACAGCACCCAATACAGTGCAGCTAGCGAGAGAACGACGGTGATGACGGTATAGATGAGATTGCGCCGCTTGCCCTTGGGGCCGGGGGCGTCATAAAGCACGGTTGCGCGTACAGCCATTATTTCTTCACCGCCACAGTTTCGGAGAGTTTGCCTAGGCCTAAGCCCATGGGCAAGGTCAGGATGATGAAGCCCAGCGCGAAGATAAAGAAGATGACAAAGAGCTGGCTCGCATGCATCTCAATGGTGGATTTCATCAGTAGGGAAGCTTCCGCCACACCGATTGCGGAGGCGATCGTGGTGTTCTTGGTCAACGCGATGAGCGTATTTCCCAGGGGGACGATTGCCGCACGTACCGCCTGAGGGAAGACGATCGTGCTAAAGGTCTGTGAGAAGCTCAAACCCAGCGAGCGTGCGGCCTCAGCTTGGCCGAAGTCCACGGTGTTGATTCCCGAGCGCAAGGATTCCGCAACGAATGCCGAGGTGTACAAGATGAACCCGACGATGGCGAGGCGGAAGTTGTTATCCACTAGGAAGGTCGCAGAGTCCCGGCTAGCAAGCGTGAGCCCTAGGTTCTGGTACAGGCCAAAAGAGCAGAACAGGATAATGAGAGTCAAGGGAGTATTGCGCACCGTCGTGATGTACGTCGTGGCAATCCACCGCAGGATTCTTACTGGGGAGACACGCATGGCAGTGAGGATGGTGCCGAGGATCATTGCGCCGATGGCAGACCAGAACGTCAGCTGGATGGTGAGCCAAAAGGCTGGCCATAGTTCGGGGCCTAGTGCGGCCCACATGGATTCCATAGAAATCTCCTACTAACAGGCCTGCGCCGAGGCTGAATGTCCTCGGCGCAGGCTAGGTGGGGGCTAATCGAGCGTTTAGGAGTTGAGGAAGGAGAGGTCACCGACGGTGGCCTCGTCGATGCCCTCGCCCTTGTCCAAGTTCTTGGCTACGAGGTTGTCGAACTCGCCGGAGGAATGAAGCTCTTCCAGGGCCTTGTTGACAGCGTCTGTCGCCTCTTGATCATCCTTCTTCAGACCCGCGCCGTAATACTCATCGGTGAAGGGCTTGCCGTCCTTCTCCAACTCGACGACCTGGAACTTGCCAGGATTCTGGGCGGCGTAGCCGTTAAGAATCGTCGCGTCGGTAGTCATGGCGTCGACGTTGCCCTGGCTCAGTGCCTCCACACAGGAGGAGTAGGTGTCGTACTCCTGCAGCTGCACGCTGGGCAGAGCCTCCTTCACCTTCTGCGCCGGGGTGGAGCCGGTGACAGAGCACAGGATCTTGCCGTCGAGGCCCTCGAGCCCGGTGATCTCCTTGTTATCAGCCTGGGTAAGAAGCGCTTGGTGGGTGATGAGGTACGGACCAGCGAAATTGACCTTTTCTGCGCGGGAAGCGTTGATGGAGTACGTTGCGGTGATGAGGTCAACCTCGCCGTTCTCGATCAGAGTTTCACGCTGCGCGGACGGAGTCTCGCGCCACTCGATCTCCGGCTCCTCCCACCCCTTATCCTTGGCAATGTGGTTGACCACGTAGGTGGCAATGTCAACGTCGAGGCCGGTCATAGAACCATCGCCCTCGCGCAGGCCCAGACCCGGCTGGTCGAACTTGGTGCCAAGGGTGACAGAGCCAGACTCGATAGCGCCGAGAAGGCCCTCGCCTCCGCTGGCGGAGTCAGAGGAATCACCACACGCAACGAGCAGAGCGCTGGATGCGGCGATGGCGGCGGCGGTGGCAGTAATGCGGTTGAAAGTGCGGGACATGAGATTCTCCTTGATGAGGTGAGTGGAAAATGAATGAAGGTAGAGAAAAGAGGTGAACTGGTAGCCGTTTAGTGCTGCAGGATCTTGCCCAAGAAGTCCTTTGCTCGTTCTGATTGTGGGTTGGTGAAGAAGGATTCCGGGTCGGTGTCCTCGACGATGGCCCCGTCAGCCATGAAGAGGATGCGGTCGGCCGCGCGCCTGGCGAAGCCCATCTCGTGGGTCACCACGACCATGGTCATGCCTTCCTTGGCCAGATCCGTCATGACGTCAAGCACCTCGTTGACCATCTCAGGGTCGAGAGCTGAGGTAGGTTCATCGAAGAGCATGACTTTCGGGCGCATAGCCAAGGCACGGGCAATGGCGACACGTTGTTGCTGGCCGCCGGAGAGCTGTGCAGGGTACTTTTCTGATTGATTAGCAATTCCAACGCGGTCAAGCAGTTGCATCGCACGCTCTTCTGCCTCGGACTTCTTCATCCTGCGGACCTTGATAGGCCCCAAAGTGACGTTGTCCTTGATGGTCTTGTGCGGAAAGAGATTGAATTGCTGGAACACCATGCCCACGTCCGCACGCAGCTTGGCTAGCTCGCGTCCCTCTTCAGGAAGGGGAGTGCCGTCGATCGCGATGGAACCCTCGTCGATGGTTTCAAGCCGGTTGATGGTGCGGCACAGGGTGGACTTGCCGGAGCCGGACGGACCGAGAACAACGACGACATCGCCGCGGCCAATCTCCAAGTTGATATCGCGGAGCGCGTGATAGTCACCGAAGTACTTATTGACTCCGTCCATCTTGATCATCGGACCGGAATGGTCGGTCACATCACACCTCCTTAGATAGAGTGAGCTGAATCATATGTAGAACAATAGGCGTGTGGATAGTGGAGGCGGGGAGGTTTGTGTAACAAATCCATAACTCTTATATGCGGTCGGGGCATTATGAGTAGTGGGGTCGTCCAGTTAGAATGTCCCCACGTGAGCTCCCCCGTAACTAATAACCAGCCCCGCACCTATGAGGTGCGGACCTTTGGCTGCCAGATGAACGTTCATGATTCCGAGCGCATTTCCGGCCTGCTCGAGGAGGCCGGCTACTCGGCGGCGCCGGATGGCGCCGAGCCTGACCTCATCGTATTTAACACCTGCGCCGTGCGCGAGAACGCCGACAAGCGCCTGTACGGCACCCTGGGTGCGCTGAAGAAGACGAAGGAAAACCATCCCGGCATGCAGATCGCGGTTGGCGGCTGCTTGGCGCAGAAGGATAAGGACACCGTCTTGGACCACGCGCCGTGGGTGGATGCGGTTTTCGGAACCCATAACATGGCGGCGCTGCCGGCACTGCTTGAGCGTGCACGTCACAACAATGAAGCGCAGGTGGAGATCGTCGATGCCCTCGAGGCTTTCCCCTCCGTATTGCCGGCAAAGCGCGAATCCGCCTATGCCGGGTGGGTCTCGGTCTCCGTGGGCTGTAATAACACCTGTACTTTCTGCATTGTCCCTTCGCTCCGTGGCAAAGAGGAAGACCGCCGCCCCGGCGATATCCTCGCAGAAGTTCAGGCCCTGGTAGATCAAGGCGTGTCCGAAGTGACCCTATTGGGGCAAAACGTCAACGCCTATGGCGTCAACTTCGCGGACCCAGACCTGCCGCGTGATCGCTTCGCCTTTTCCAAGTTGCTGCGCGAGGTAGGCAAGATTGAGGGCCTCGAGCGCTTGCGTTTTACCTCGCCGCACCCGGCCGAGTTCACCTCCGACGTTATTGATGCCATGGCGGAGACGTCGGCTGTGTGCCCGCAGCTGCATATGCCGCTGCAGTCTGGGTCTGACAAGGTCCTCAAGGACATGCGCCGTTCCTATCGCACGAAGAAATTCTTGGGCATTCTCGACGAGGTCCGTGAGAAGATGCCACACGCGGCAATTACCACCGACATCATCGTGGGCTTCCCGGGAGAAACCGAGGAGGATTTCGAAGCCACGATGGACGTGGTTCGCCGCGCACGTTTCGCCTCCGCTTTCACTTTCCAGTACTCGCCGCGCCCCGGCACCCCGGCCGCAGAAATGGATAACCAAATCCCCAAGAAAGTTGTGCAGGAGCGCTTCGAGCGCCTCGTCGCCTTGCAGGATTCCATTCAGGCAGAAGAAAACGCCAAGCTTGTCGGCACTGATGTAGAGCTGTTGGTGCAGGCGGAAGGCGGCCGCAAGGCCGCCGAGACCCACCGCCTCACCGGACGCGCGCGTGATGGTCGCCTTGTTCACTTTGCACCAGTCGATGCCGCGGGCAAGGACATCTCTGCGGAGATTCGCCCCGGTGATGTTGTGCACGCTACCGTGACGGATGCAGGCTCCTTTTTCCTGGTGGCTGATTCCGGCGTGAGCGAGCACCGTCGCACGAAGGCCGGCGATATGTCGGCGGCGGGGCAGACGCCCACGACGGCACCGATTGGGGTGGGTCTGGGTCTGCCGGGCGTCGGCAAGCCCAGTGCTCCTGCCGATTCCTGCGGCTGCTAAAAGGGGGTAGGCTCCGTTTTATGAGTGATGACTTAAAGTCCGTTCACGATGCCGTTGCTGCTGAGAAGCGCGCAGCGCAGACTCTCGAATTGGGAAAGCATAAATATGCGCTCATCGTGGCCGTCGTGGCGTGGGTTGCTTACTTGGTTTTGCCCTATGCCGGTGATGCCCGCGGCTGGGAAGCTCTCTTCGTCGGTGGAACGGCCGAGGGCGTGCGTATCTCCCTCATGGAAACCGTCAGCGCATGGCTAGCGCTGGGTGGAGTGGGGATCTTAACCACCGCCACGATTATCACTCGCCGGACCAAGCTGGCTCTCGTAGCGTGGATGATGACGACGATCTCTTTCTTCGCTAACCTGTGGGGATTTTGGTACAGGGACAGCGCCTCGGATGGCGCTGCCATAGGTATGTACGTGGGCGTCTTCTCAACGTTGGTCGCCTTTCTTGTGTACTGCCAGGTAGCACTGCGCCGCAGTCCTGAGCAGTTGGCCGCCGCAGAACGCGTGCGGGAAGTCGCCGGCCAGCTCGATCACGTGGGAGTCCTGCAGACCGAAGCCGCTACCGAGCTGCCGGCAGAACAGAATCCGCTGCTTATCGACGACCGCCGCTCCCGCGCGGCCTCCCGCCACCGGCGCCAGCAGGACGAGGAATAAGCGCTACGAGATTCGTGTTGTGGAGTGCATGACTACACTCTTCGACTCACTTGAAATGGGACGACTGACCCTGCCAAACCGCGTGACCATGGCAGCGTTGACCCGCTCACGGGCAGGTCGCGATGGCGTCCCCACGCATTTGCACGAGACGTACTACACGCAGCGCGCTTCCATGGGTCTTATCGTGACGGAGGGCGTATTCCCCGCAGTGACCAGCCGCGCTTTCCCTGGCCAGCCCGGTATCGAAACTCCAGAACAGATTTCCGGCTGGCGGCGAGTGGCCGATTCCGTCCACGAAGCTGGCGGACGCATTTTCATGCAGATGATGAACGGCGGGCGCCTTTCTCATGCCAGCCTCCTCGAGGGTGCAGAACCGGTGGCACCCTCTGCGCTGGCATCGGGCACTGCGGTCCGAGATTTCGAATCCCGCACGGAGTGCCCAGTGCCCCGCGCCCTCGACATCGAGGAGCTACCGCGCATTGTCGATGAGTTCCGCCAAGCTGCCCGCAATGCCATCGATGCTGGCATGGATGGCGTGGAGCTTCATGGTGCGAACGGTTATCTGCTGCACCAGTTCCTTTCTCCGAGCTCCAATCACCGAGAGGATGCCTACGGCGGAACCCCGGAGAAGCGCTACCGCCTGGTAGTGGAGATCCTGCGTGCCGTGGCCGAGGAGATCGGAGCCGACCGCGTAGCGCTGCGCCTGTCCCCGCAGCACAATATTCAGGGCATTGAGGAAACCGACGCTGCGGATGTGCGTGCCACCTATGGTGGGTTGCTGCGCGCTGTCGCAGACCTTGGTTTGGCCTACGTCTCCTTCCTGCATGCAGCGCCTACGGGTGAGCTCATTACTGAGCTGAGCGCCGAAGCGCGTGCTAACGGGCGTACCCGAGTCATCCTGAATTCGGGATTTGGAGAGGTGACCCAGCGCGCGGAAGCCGAGGATCTAGTACACCACGGTGATGCCGTGGCCGTGGGCCGGTTGGCCATCTCCAACCCGGATCTCGTTGGCCGCTGGCAGGAAGAGCTTCCTGTCACTGCGCCGGATGAGACCACGTTCTATGCGGGTGGAGCGCACGGCTACACCGACTATCCGTTCTCCACGGTCAACTCGTAGGCGCTGCTCGCCGAGATGACGTGCGCGCCGAGGCGCTTGTAGAGCGCATTCATCGCCGGATCCGCCTGGGCGACTGAGCAGTAAGCTCGGCGGACGTCGGGCCAGTGGTGCGCCACCGCATACTGGGCATGCTGCTTGGCATGTGTAGCCAGGCCACGGCGGCGCTGTTCGCGTTCTGTCACGGTAAGAGTCCACTCGCATACCTCAGGGTCCGCATCGCCGTGGCGGGAGAGCTCGGTGAGTGCGACGACGCGTCCCTGTTCGACAATGCCGACGAGGAGCGTATGCGCTTTGCGGGAGCGCAGCCGTGCGTGCGCTTCGTTCAGGCGCTGTCGTGTCCACACGATGGGCTCGACGCTTAAGTCACCGTAGACCGCGTCGGTGGAGGCTAGGGTGAGCAGGCGCAGGACATCATCAAGCAGCTCTTCCGGGATGTCGTAGTCGGGCCACACCTGCGCACCAACCACTGGAGGAGTGGGGGCTATTTCGACGAACATTTGGCGCTCGGCATGCTTGCGACGAAACCCGAGCTCAAGGTAGGCCTGCGACATTGGGTCATAGGTATGGTCCGCGTCTGGCGGGTACAGCATGCCAACCTGGGCAGTCGTGCGGCCCAGCTGGCGGGTAAGCCGGAGTGCCTCGCGGGCGAGGACCCGCGTGACCTCTAGAGCCTCTGGCTCTAGATCCTCCCCAGGCAAGGGCAGGAGATCCGCGGCGAGGACGCATTCGATATCGGCGTTCTCTGTTTCCTCCAAGAGTGGAAGAGAGATGTGGATGAAGCCATCGAAATCGACTTCGGGGCTGGGCTCTGCCGCTGAGATAACGGGTAGACCTAGTTCACCAGCCGGCCCCAAGGCGGAGTCAGTCAACCCGAAGAGATAGGTGCGAGACTCTGTGGAGCCTTGCAGGCGCTGAAGCACACGGCGCGGGGAACCGCTGGCAGCGGGATCGCCGCTGGCCTCTTGGGCGGCTAGGTTGGCGTCGAAAACGAAGCTACGCAGGCAATCCGCCGGCTCAGCTGAGGCCGAACCCGGCGGCGCGACAATCTGAACGAACACTCAGACTAGGGTGCTACTTGTCGTTGACAGCAGCCGCTGCGGCATCGGCGAATTCCTGCCACTGTTTGGCCTGGGCACGCAGATCTTCCGCCTTCTTGGTGTTGCCCTTGGCCTCGGCAGCTTCTGCCTGCGCGGTGAAATCATCGACCTTGGACTGGAACTGGGCCACGCGGGCCTGGGCCTCTGGGTCCGTCCGGCGCCATTGTGAATCCTCGGCGTCACTCACGCGCTTTTCCAGCGCCGAGATCTTGGCCTCGTACTCGCGCACCTGGTTGCGCGGAACGAAACCGATCTCCTCCCACTTTTCCTGCAGCTCCCGCAGCTTGGCTTTCGCCGAGTCGATCGACTTGGCGGGATCAATCAGGGAGTCATATTCCGCAATGAGCGCATCCTTGGCGGCGGCGTTCTCTGCGAACTGCTTGTCCCGCTCGTCATTGACGGCGTTGCGGGCATTGAAGAAGTGATCCTGGGCGGCGCGGAAACGGGCCCAGAGCTTGTCGTCGATCTCACGAGGGGCACGGCCCGCAGCCTTCCACTCCGTCATGAGATCACGGTACGCGCGCGCCGTTTCGCCCCAGTTGGTGGAGTCCTTAATAGCTTCTGCGCGCTCTACCAGTTCTTCCTTCTTGGCGCGGGCGGCCGCGCGGTTGCGATCCAGTTCGGCGAAGTGGGATCCGCGGCGGCGGTTGAAGGAGTCACGGGCGCGGGAGTAGCGCTTCCACAGGGCATCATCCGTCTGGCGGTCGATGCCACGGATCTGCTTCCATTCCTCCAAGATGGCGCGCATACGGTCGCCGGCAGCCTTCCACTCCGTCGAGTTGGCGGCGATGTCCTCGGCCTCGGCAGCGAGCTTTTCCTTTTTGGCAATGGCTTCTTCGCGGCGACGAGCCTTGTCAGCCTGTGCTTGCTCACCGGCTTCCACGGAGTGTTCGATGATAGTGGCTAGGCGCTTGTCCAGTGCCGCGATATCACCGATTACTGCCTGTGTAGGTAGGGACTCTCGCAGTTCCGCAGCAGTCGCCTTGATCGACGCAGCATCGCCCGGATGGGCTGTGAGGCGGGATTCTAGCAGTTCGATCTCGGTGGACAGATCGTCATAGCGTGCACCAAAGTGCGCCAAGCCCTCTTCCGGCGTGCCGGCCTGCCACTCGCCGATTTTGCGTTCGCCTTCGGGGGCCTTGACGAATACCGATCCATCAGCATCAACGCGGCCCCACTGGGCCGGATCGTTTTTTGCGGGCTGCACGGGACGTGCTGCCGGAGCAGAGGAAGACGGGCCGGGACGAGCGCCCTTGCGAGGCATGGCTCCAGGGGAAGGAATAGCGGACATGCTAAGAAACCACCTTCGGTATTATCGCGCCGCGCGACACGGCTGCCAGAACTTATGTGACACAACACTACCGTTTCCGCCGCGCAGCCGCGTGTTAACCCCGAAAAACTAACCTTATAGGATGGGAGTTGATGCAAAATCTCATGGTTATGCCAGCCTCACCGGCCTTGGCGGAAGAATTGTCACCGAGCGATGACGCTTCGCGCGCGCTCCTTAGCGCCGCCTGCGAGCTCACACGTGATGCCGCACGCGTCAACGGTAGGGCACCGCTTAAGGTCGACATCGTGGGATCGCGCGATGCGCGCTGGCGTACCGAGCACACGGGAAGTTTGAGAGCGTGGGGCGCACCCCAGGTCGACGTCGGCGGCGGAAACTACCTGCCCGAAATCATGGCCCGCTACGTACTCACTAACGCGCTCGGGGCAGAAAGCAGTCACCACGCTTTCACGGTGGAAGACTCCCGCGCCTCCCTAGGGGAGGTGCGTTCCGGACGTTTCACAATAGTGTGCGTTGATGGCTCTGCAGGCTTGACGGAGCGCGCGCCGCTCGCTCTTGTCGAGGGTGCGCGGGACACTCACCTGTGGTGCGAGAGCGTGCTGGCCGGCGCGGAGGAAGACTGTGACGAAGAGCTGCTCCATTCGACGGGAGTGCTCGAAACGGCACTGTGGGCGCAGCTAGCAGGCGTGCACCCGCATCATGCAGAACTCCGGGCTGCAGATTCGACGTTGGGCGTGGGCCGCTATGTGGCGGGGTGGCAGTGCTAATGCCAGAGACTCTCAGTAGCGGCCCAACCCCGATTGCCGTCGTAGGGCCGACGGCCTCCGGAAAATCAGCACTCGGAGTCGCCTTGGCGCACGAGCTTGACGGGGAAGTAGTCAACGTCGATTCGATGCAGCTTTACCGGGGCATGGACATCGGCACGGCCAAGCTGACGATGGAGGAGCGCGAAGGTATCCCGCACCACCAGCTCGATGTGTGGGACGTGACGGAAACGGCGTCAGTAGCCCGCTACCAGTCCTCCGCCATCGCGGATATAGACAGCATTCGTGGCCGTGGCAAAACCCCGATCCTCGTCGGTGGATCCATGCTCTACGTCCAATCGCTCGTGGACAACTGGCAATTCCCACCCACTGATGCGCAGGTGCGCGCTCGCTGGGAAGCCCGGCGTCAAGAGATCGGCACCGATGCCTTGCACGCAGAACTTGCCAGCGTGGACCCGGCAGCCGCAGCCATCATCGAAGACAAGGACCCACGCCGTACCGTGCGCGCGCTGGAGGTCATTGAGCTCACGGGCAAGCCGTTCAAGGCCAGCCAGCCGCCGAAGAACGCACCGCCCCGGTGGGGTACAAGAATCCTTGGGCTGCGCACGGACTCCAGTTGGCTGAATCCGCGAATCGAGCTGCGCAGTCGCCTCATGTTCGACAAGGGGTTGGTCGAAGAGGTCGAGAACCTTCAGGCGCACGGCCTGAAGGCTGACTCGACGGCGGGGCGGGCCATCGGTTATGCCCAAGTCCTCCAAGCCCAGTGTGGAGAGCTCACCTGGGAAGAAGCGGTGGAGCGTACCATCACTGGAACCCGTCGTTATGTGCGTCGCCAGCGTGCCTGGTTTAACCGTGATAAGCGCATCCACTGGCTGGATGCCGCGGCTGATACGACAACGCAGGCTTTGCGTGTCCTCGAAGAGAGTTAGACTCTACTCCTATGAAGTTTGCTAAAGGCCACGGAACGGAAAACGACTTCGTCATTGTGGAAGGAACCGAGTCGCTACCGCCGGAAAAGGTAGTGGCACTGTGTGATCGCCGCGCAGGGATCGGCGCCGACGGCGTCTTGCGCGTCATACGTGCAGGTGACTTGCTCGCCTCTGGAGAAATCGATGAGCTCGCGCCGGGTATTAACACCGATGACTGGTTCATGGACTACCGCAACGCGGACGGTTCGGTGGCGGAAATGTGCGGCAATGGTACCCGCGTTTTCGCGCATTGGGTGCGCTCCCGTGGGCTGGTGAACACCGATACTTTCACCGTCGGCACGCGCGCTGGGGCCAAGCAGGTCACCGTCCACTCCTTCAACGAGACTGAAGCCGAAGTCAGCGTGGAGATGGGACCTGCACAGGTGCTCGGTGTCTCCACCGCTTCGATGGCGGGGGAGAGCTTCGCCGGGCTCGGGGTAGATATGGGAAACCCTCACCTAGCGGCCGTTATCCCGGGACTGACCGCGGAGGATTTGGCGGCGAAGCGCCTTGAGCAGCCCGTCTTCGATACTGACTTCTTCCCGGCAGGCGTCAACGTGGAGCTGGTTACTCCGCTGCACGATGGCGTGATTCACATGCGCGTCTTCGAGCGCGGCTCAGGGGAGACACGTTCGTGCGGTACCGGAACGGTGGCCGCAGCGTGCGCCGCGCTTGCCGACGCCTCCCACACCACCGGCCGCGTCCGCGTCGTCGTCCCCGGCGGCGAGGTCCAGGTAGAAATCACTGAGGACGGATCTACGCTGACGGGGCCTTCGCGCATCGTAGCCACAGGCGAAACCTCACTATAGGGTTTTCGGGACGGCGTTTAGCGTCCGTCCCCCTTTTTGTAGTTGGTCCCTAGCGCCAAGGCGGCGCGGCGGGCAGCGAGCCACGACTCCTTGAGCTCGGCGGCCCGATCATCGGCCACCTTGAGCAAGGATTCGAGTTCGCTGGTGCCAGTATCTGGCGAGTTAACCCGCGCATCGAGGCGGCGCAAGAAACGCTGCGCGCCATGCATTTTATAGTGGAACGCTTCGATAGTGGGGTTCGTGCAGTCGACGTCGGCAAGCGCTGGGCGGTGGAGCGTGCGGTCCGCCAATGCTTCAGCGTCGTCGCTCGTAGCAAATGTGGCGTAGTCCTCGAGGACGCCCGTGATGTCTTCCACCGTGAGCGCAATGGAAGCCCGCAGCGCCGCATGTTCCGAGGCATCGGGGCGGGCGCCGACAAACAGCCATAGCGCCCCGCAGATAAAGATAGCGAGAATAACTCCCGGCAGCTTCAGCGTCAGAACCAGTACCGTAGCGGTAACCCCGGCAAGGAGCAGGGCAAAACCCTGACGCTGAGATGCGGAAAAACTCATGCTTACGACTCTACGGTATGCCTAGTGGCCGCCGCAGCCTCCAGAGCCGCAGGCGCAGCCGCCGTCGCTGCCACAGCCGCCGGTGGGTAGCGCGATAGAGGCGGTCAGCATCGCCGAACCCGCAAGCACGGAATCCTTCGGCGGCAGCTCGCCAAAGCTCTCCGGCAGACACAGATCGAAGGGGAAGGTGCCATCCATGACGAGGTGCATGAAGCGCTCACCGGTGAGCTGGTTGTGGCGCCACTCGGACTCCATAACCCGAGCGGAAAAAGTGCAGCCCGGGGTAGGGGATTCGGCGCCGGAACCGGCCGCAACAACTGCCGCACCGGTGGATTCAAACGTGGCTGGGTAGGTGCCCTTCTCGGCTTCGTAGGCATCTGCGTTGTCGAACGCGGTGACATCGAGACCCATCGCAGTAAGCTCTACCTGCTGCCACTGCTGGGTGTCCTCATCAGCCAAGAGCGGGCCCTGCGCCAAGTTCGCCGTCGCTTGCGCGAGAACGTTTCCGAAAGGATCGATGATGTCCAGGTAAGCCAAGACATCGTTGATCATAGAGACGTGGGCGAAGCCTTGGGTGACGCCCTCAAACCCAATGAAGGTGGCGAAAGGTTCGACGGCAAGGATATTGAGTTGCGCCCCGGAAGGATCCGAGAACTGAATGAGTTGTCCTCCGCGAACCTCCCCCGTGACTGCCAGCTGGTTGGTCGAAATGGCTGCTTCGACGGCGTCCTGCCAGCGCTCGTAGTTGAGGCCAATGGCCTGCATCTCTGGGTGAGTGGTCTCTTTGACGGTCATGCGGCCCATTGTATCTGGCGCCGCGATGACTCAAAAATGTTGTCGGTGAGCCTTGCCGCCGGGATCGGCACAAGGTCGTGTGCAACGGAGATTCCCTGTTAAGAGGCGTGACGTGCAAGAATAGAAAGCATATGACAAAAGAAACCCATGATGATCTCCTCGCGCAGGCTTTTGGTGAGCCCGCGCCCACCTCACCGGAGCCGACTACCGGTGATCTCGACCTAGCTGAGCGCAACGCCTTCCGCCGAGTAACCCGCGAGACCACCATTCGCGCAGAAGACACCACCGACGGCTACGAAGTGGAGTACCGCAAGCTGCGCCTTGAACAAGTAGTCCTCGTAGGAGTGTGGACTGAAGGCACCGTGGCCGAGGTTGAGGCCACGATGTCGGAGCTCGCGGCGCTCACGGAAACCGCGGGAGCCGAAGTAGTAGAAGCCCTGTATCAAAAGCGCGATAAGCCGGACCCGGGTACCTATATCGGCTCCGGCAAAGTGAACGAGCTCAAGGATATCGTGGCTGCCACTGGCGCGGATACCGTGGTGTGCGACGGCGAGCTAACCCCCGGCCAGCTCTCTGCCTTGGAACGCGCTCTCAACACCAAAGTTATCGACCGCACCATGCTCATCTTGGATATTTTTGCGCAGCACGCCAAGTCCAAGGAAGGCAAAGCCCAAGTCTCGCTCGCGCAGTTGGAATACCTCTATACGCATACCCGTGGTTGGGGCGGCAACCTCTCGCGCCAGGCGGGCGGCCGTGCTGGTTCCAACGGCGGCGTCGGTCTGCGCGGCCCCGGTGAAACCAAGATTGAGACGGACCGTCGGCGTATCCGCACGCAGATGGCGCTGCTGCGGAAGGAGCTTAAGGCGATGAAGACGGCGCGTGAGATTAAGCGCTCGCGCCGTGCGTCATCGACGATCCCGCAGATTGCGATCGCCGGCTACACCAACGCTGGTAAGTCTTCGCTCATCAACGCAATGACGGGCGCTGGCGTGCTGGTGGAGGATGCGCTGTTCGCTACCTTGGACCCCACCACCCGGCGCGCCGAGCTTGCTGATGGCCGCCAGGTCGTCTTCACCGATACCGTTGGTTTCGTCCGCCACCTTCCCACACAGTTGGTGGAGGCCTTCAAGTCCACCTTGGAGGAGGTCCTCGCAGCAGACTTGATGCTGCACGTCGTGGACGGCTCAGATCCCTTCCCGCTGAAGCAAATTGAGGCGGTTAATGCGGTCATCTATGACATCGTGAAGGAAACCGGCGAGGAGGCCCCGCCGGAGATCATCGTCATCAACAAGATAGACCAGGCCGATCCGCTGGTGCTGGCGGAGCTTCGCCACGCCCTTGACCGTGACAACGTGGTGTATGTCTCCGCCAAGACGGGGGAGGGCATCGATGAGCTCACCACGCGCGTGGAGCTCTTCCTCAATTCTCAGGACGAGCATGTGCAGTTGCTCATTCCGTTTACTCGCGGGGACGTGGTCGATCGCATCCATACCCAGGGTACGGTGCGCAGCGAGGAGTACACGGGGGAGGGCACGCTTGTCGACGTCCGCCTGCCCGCCTCCATCGCCGCCGAACTCAGCGAATTTCGCGTGACTGGTGAGGACGCTTAGGTTTCGGTGCTCGCGTGAGCCATAATTATGGTTCGTGAGTAATTTTGGCTGGGCCGTCCACGGGGACGGAAAGACGATTAAGCCGGGCGCGGTTGTCGCACCCGAAGAACGATTGAGCTGGGGCCGCACTATCGGCATCGGCATGCAGCACGTGGTGGCCATGTTCGGCGCGACCCTGCTGGTGCCCACCCTGACCGGATTCCCGGTCAATACCACGCTGCTGTTTTCAGGCTTGGGAACAATCCTATTCCTCCTGATTACCCGCAACCGCCTGCCTTCCTACCTGGGCTCCTCCTTCGCGTTCATTGCACCGCTGAGCGCCTCCCAGCAGTATGGCATTGGCGCGCAGGCAGGTTCCGTCTTAGTAACTGGCCTGGTCTTGGTAGCCATTGGTTTCGCGGTGAAGGCAGCGGGCCGCAAGGTTCTTGACGCCGTCATGCCGCCGGCCGTAACCGGCGCCATTGTGGCACTGATCGGCCTTAACTTGGCACCCAATGCTGCCAGCAATTATTCGAGCCAGCCTCTAGTTGCCACGGTGACGCTGGCGGTCATCATCCTGGCCACCGTGGCCGGTCGCGGCATGGTTTCGCGTCTGTCGATTCTTATCGGTGTCGTCGTCGGCTGGGCTTTCGCGGCGGCCACGGGCAACCTGGGCGAGGGGGCCGTGGAGTCCATCCGCGAAGCAGCCTGGATTGGCTTCCCGCAGTTCCATGCGCCGGAGTTTCACGTCTCCGCCATCGCGGCAGCCCTGCCGGTGCTGGTGGTGTTGATTGCGGAAAACGTCGGTCACGTTAAGGCAGTCTCTGAGATGACCAAGCGCGATCTCGATGATCTCGCTGGCGACGCTCTCATCGCGGATGGCCTGGCCACCTCCTTGGCCGGTGGTTTCGGTGGTTCCGGCACCACAACCTACGCAGAGAATATCGGCGTTATGGCCGCGACCCGCGTCTATTCCACGGCCGCCTACTGGGTAGCTGCTATCACCGCCATCGCTCTGGCCTTCATCCCGAAGTTCGGCGCGCTCATCTTCACCATCCCTACCGGCGTGCTGGGTGGTGCTTGCATCGTCCTCTACGGCCTCATCGGCATGCTCGGCGTGCGCATCTGGATGGACAACAAGGTCAACTTCAACAACCCAGTGAACCTCACTGCGGCGGCAGTGGCGCTCATCGCGGGCATTGGCAACCTCACCCTTGACGTCTTTGGCGTGACGCTGGAAGGTATTGCCTGGGGCTCTGTCGGCATTATCGTGCTCTACCCAGTGATGAAGAAGCTCTACGGCACCATTGGTGAGGGCCGCGGCGCGACGTACTAGAGGCGCTTACGCCGACTAGTGCGGATAAGGGACCGGAGTAAAGGCACCATCTGGACGCGTATTTACGCAAAACCCCAGGTGATTGCGTGCAGAAATCTGTATAAGGTGCGTTTGCTTCGGTCCCTCTGCGGCATGAAGACGCGCATACACATGGTTCCATTCAAACGGTTTGGGTCAGAAGGTTCTCCTGAGGTCAAATGAACCTTCTAGGCACCTCCATATGGTTTCCTTGCCCCCAACAGAACCGTTTGAGTAGAGCCTGATGACTAGAACCTTGTGCTAGACAACCAAGCAACAGAAAGCTCCCGCCACCCTCAGTACAAGAGGGAGGCGGGAGCTCTGCCGTTCTATAAACGGAAAGTGCTTTAGGAAGCGTCGAGGTCCTGCTCGATGAGACCGGCGATCTTCTCCACAGCGGCCTCGTTCTCGGAGGTCACGGTGACTTCGTCGCCCTGCTCGGCGCCGAGAGCCATGATCATGAGGGAAGAAGCGGCATCGGTCTCATCCTCGTCCTCATCGCCAACGAGGGTGAGGAAGATGTCCTCGTCGAACTCAGCGGCGGCGTCAGCGATGATGGAGGCCGGACGTGCGTGCAGTCCGACGGAGGAGCCAACCTTGACGGTCTTAGAAGCCATGATGATAATCCTTTCGAATTACGGTATTTCGTGCTTACAAGTGTACGCGGGTTAAGCGCTAGGCGGCAGCCTTGGCTTTGTCTGCCTTCGCAGCAGCTTCTTCAGCAGCCTTGTTAGGCCAGAATTGCTTCATCGCGATGACTGCAATGGCGGAGACGATGACGCCAGCGAGGATGGCCACGAAGTAAGCCCACGCAGGTTCGATAGCGAAGATAACGAAGATTCCGCCGTGCGGGGCGCGAGACATGACGTCCAAGGACATCGACAGAGCACCTGTTACTGCGCCACCGAGCATCATGGAAGGGATGACGCGCAGCGGGTCGGCAGCAGCGAACGGGATAGCACCTTCGGAAACGAAGGACAGACCCAGCAGCCAGGCGGACTTACCGTTTTCCTGCTCCGCAGGCGTGAACAGGTTCTTGCGTACGAAGGTAGCGATGGACAGTGCAATCGGCGGAACCATGCCGGAGGCCATAACGGCGGCCATGATCTTCATGGAAGCCTCATCACCCGTGGACAGGCCAGCAGTAGCGAAGAGGTAAGCAGCCTTGTTGACCGGGCCACCCAAGTCGGAGCACATCATAAGTCCCAGGATGATGCCCAGAAGGACCGCGGAGGAACCGGACATAGAGGACAGCCAGTTCTGCAGGCCTTCCATGATGGCGGCCAGCGGTGCACCGAGCAGCAGGTACATGAGCAGGCCAGTAACCATCGTGGCGAGCAGCGGGATGATGACCACAGGCATGAGGGAGCCGATCCAGCGCGGGACCTTCCACTTGCCAATCCACATCGCAACGAAGCCAGCGATGAGACCGGTGACCAGACCACCGATGAAGCCGGCGCCCAAGGTAACAGCAATAGCACCGCCGGCGAAGCCCGGCGCGATGCCCGGGCGGCCTGCCAGTGCGAAGGCGATGTAGCCGGAGAGCGCTGCGACGATGAATCCCATCGATGCTTGACCAATCGCGAAGAGCACGGCGCCGATGTATAGGGCGAATCCTGCCTTCTTGAAGGTCATCATTTCGCCATCAACCATGACGTCATGCCCCGGCAGGTTGGTCAACGAGTAATCGCTGGTGATGGCCTGCCAACCGTTGGCCATGTCGTAGCCACCGAAGAGGAAGCCCAAGGCCAAGAGGAGGCCGCCGGCAGCGACGAAGGGCACCATGTAGGACACACCGGTCATGATGGCCTGCTGAATGCGCTTGCCCCAGCCCAGACCTTCGCCTTCTTCCGCGGAAGTAGAGGAGGCTGCGCCTGCTGTGCCTGCGACCTTGTGTGCGTTGGGGTTCTTGGACGCAGCGATAGCTTCATCGAGCATCACGCCCGGCTCGTTGATGGCGCGCTTGACGCCCGATTCAATAACGGGCTTTCCAGCGAAGCGCTCTCGGTCGCGCACACCGACATCGGTAGCGAAGATGACGGCGTCGGCAGCCGCGATGGTGTCTGCAGAAACAGCGGTGTTATTGGAGGATCCCTGGGTTTCTACGGTGAGCTCGACATCGTCGCGCTCCTCGGCGGTTTGGGTGAGGGCGTCGGCTGCCATGTAGGTGTGGGCAATGCCGGTCGGGCATGCGGTGACGGCCACGATGCGGGTCTTCTGTGAATCCGCAGCCTTGCTCGCCGCAGGCGCTGTAGCTGCAGCTGCAGGTTCCGATTCGCTGGCCGTAGCCTTCTTCTTCGGCTTTTCGGCGTTAACCACGTCGAGTACTAGGGAGACGATTTCCTCCTTGGTCTGCGCGGTGCGCAGAGCCTCCAAGAAGTCCTTCTTTACCAGCGCGCGAGCCAGCTTGGAGAGGATCTTCAGGTGTGCTTTACCGCCACCTTCCGGGGCGGCGATGAGGAACACCAGGTGGGCGTCGCCATCGGGGCCGGAGAAGTCCACGCCGCGCGAGAGGCGGGCGAAGGCCAAGGTGGGCTCAGACACTGCGGCGGAGCGGCAGTGTGGGATGGCAACGCCACCGGGGACACCGGTGCCAGCCTTTGCTTCACGCTCGATGGCGGGGCCAGCCAGTTCCTCCACGGAGGTGGCGCGGCCGGTGTCGTGGACAAGCGTGGCCAGGTTGGTAATGACTGTCTCGATGCTGTCACCGAAGTCGGCGTCGAGCGCCACAAGATCGGTGGTGATGAGTTCTGATGACATCGGGTACGTACTCCTCAGTACTGCTAAAAGTCGGTGACGGCCTGAACCGTCGTGTGTTCGATATCTAGTTCTTCAGGGGTTGGTATCTGGGTTCCCGGGAGTGCTGCGGCAGCCGAGCCGTAGGCCACCGCTTGGCGCAGGGCTTCCGAGTAGGAGGCACCCGAGCGGCGGGCGAGGATATAGCCGGAGAGTGAAGAATCACCGGCACCCACGGTAGAGCGCAGGGTAATCGGCGGGGGAGTAGCGGCCCACGCTTCATCGGCAGTGACCAGCACTGCGCCAGCGCCACCCAGGGTGACGAGAACCTCGGGGATGCCGCGCTTGACGACGACCCTCGCGGCCTTGACCACACCGCTAAAATCACCGTTCTCGGCGGCAGCTTCGAGGGCCTGACCATCCACGTTGGCTAGCTGGCCAAGCTCAAGACCATTCGGCTTGATGAGGTCGGGGCTGGCGGTTTCGAGGTTTTCTCCGAGAGCCACCATAGGGGCATCGGAGGTGTCGACGGCTACACGGATGCCGGGGTTGGCTTCGCGCGCGACACAGATGAGCTGCGTGTACCAATCTGTAGGAACGCCTTGGGGAAGAGAGCCCGCCATGACGATCCACTCGGCGTTGGCGCAGTGTTCAGCAACGGCCTGTGCCACGTCTTGCTGAACTGACTCATCGAGCGTGGGGCCGGGACCGTTGAGTTTGGTCGTCCGGCCGTCTGGCTCGGTCAGAGTGGTATTGGTGCGCACCGCGCCGGCCGTGTGTACTGCATGTACGGGGATGGACGCGTCATCAGCAAGGGCCAAGAAAGGATCAGCGGGGGCGGCGGGAAGCAGCGCCAAGCTGTCGACGTTGGCGAGCGTTACGGCATGCGTAACGTTGACGCCTTTACCGCCAGCAACGCTGGAGACAGACTCGGCGCGATGCACAGCGCCGGGCTGGAGCTCTTCGTTCAGGCGCACCGTGGCGTCGATGCTCGGGTTGGGGGTCAAAGTAAGGATCATCGTGGACAATGTCCCCTTTCGCGGAGTGCGTATATTGGGGCAAAAGCGCCGCGGCGGCTCGAACAAGAACTTCGGTGCAGATTGCCCGTGGTCAGCGTGAAACTAATGTTGCTTAATGTTGATTATTGCCCGTATGTGCCCGAATGTCAACGGAATCACTGTGGTTTTCGTTGCATTTTTGACCGACTTGTGATGATCTGGATAGAGAAAACATCGTCTCCGTAAGGATATGTGTCATGGAAAACGCATCCCCATCCACCATTAAAGGCACCGGCGTCGTCGCCGGCGTTGCATACGCTGAGGCGGTGTGGGTCCGCCCACGCCCAGAACTGCCCACGGCGGGAGAAACCGTGCCGGAGGAGCAGCGCGATGCTGAGTACGATCGCTTCCTCGAAGCGGCGGACATTGTTGCCAGCCGCCTTGAGCAGCGTGCAGCTGGGGCTGAAGGCCAGGCTGCTGAGGTTCTCGGTGCTACCGCCGGAATGGTCAAGGACCGAGGTTGGCACAAGGCAGTGCGCAAGGGTATTCGTAGCGGCAAGAACGCCGAGTATGCGGTCGTCGGCGCAACAGACAGGTTCGTCACCATGTTTGAGGCCGCCGGCGGCGTGATGGCAGAGCGCACAACCGACCTCAAGGACGTGCGCGATCGCGTGATTGCACAGCTACGCGGTGAACAGGAACCGGGCCTGCCCATGGTCGAAGGCGAGGCGGTGCTGCTGGCGGATGACCTCGCTCCAGCGGATACCGCTACCTTGGACACTACACATATCAAGGCACTGGTCACCGAGCTTGGTGGGCCGACGAGCCATACCGCAATCATCGCCCGCCAGCTGGACCTCCCGTGCATCGTCGCAGTTGGCGCTGATCTCCGCTCGATTGAAGCGGGAACCCAGATCTTCGTAGACGGTTCGATGGGCACCGTGGCGCTGGGCGCGGATCGCGCTACCTCCCTCAAGGCGGTAGAAGAATACCGCGAGAAGGCAGCGCGGGTGGCCGAGTGGCGTGGCCCTGCCCAGACCAAGGACGGTCATCGCGTGCAGCTGTTGGCCAACGTGGCCGACGGGAACGCGGCTCGCATCGCCTCGGATTCGCAGGCAGAGGGGATCGGCCTGTACCGCACGGAGCTTTCCTTCCTCTCTGCCAGCGAAGAACCGACAGTGGAGGAGCAGGCACGCATCTACGGCAAGGTTTTCAACGCTTTCCCCGAATCCAAGGTCGTCGTTCGAACGCTCGACGCCGGATCGGATAAGCCGATTTCCTACGCCACGTTGGACTCTGAGGAGAACCCAGCCTTGGGCGTCCGCGGTTTGCGTATCGCCCGAAACAACGAGGCGCTTCTCACCCGTCAGCTCGACGCCATCGCACAGGCCACGGAAAAGCGTGCTGATGGTGCTACCACTTGGGTCATGGCTCCCATGGTGGCCACGGCAGTAGAGGCGAAGTGGTTTGCCGAACTGTGCCGTGAGCGCGGGCTCATCGCCGGCGCGATGATTGAGGTGCCTGCAGCGGCCCTGATGGCCGATACCATCATGCCGCACCTCGACTTCGTATCCATCGGTACCAACGATCTCACGCAGTACACGATGGCCGCGGACCGCCTGTCGCCGCAGCTGGCCTACCTGACCGATCCGTGGCAGCCGGCCGTGCTGCGTTTGATCCAGCACACGTGCGTGGTGGGTCGCGATAACAATGTGCCGGTTGGTGTCTGTGGTGAGGCCGCCGCCGATCCCATGCTCGCTTGCGTGCTGACTGGCCTTGGCGTCACCTCACTGTCCGCAGCGTCGACCGCAGTTGCGGGCGTTGGTGCACAGCTGGCTGAGCTCACACTCGAGCAGTGCCAGAAGATGGCGGAGGCGGCTATCAACGCCGAAAGCCCAGCGGATGCGCGATCCGCAGTGATTGCGCTGCTGGAGGAATACCAGACTGCCTCGTAGCTCTAGCTTGGTTTAGGCCGCTGCTGAAACAGGGAGGTGTGGTTCCCCGAGAGGCCCCTCGGGGAACCACACCTCCCTTACGCGGTCTTGGGGTGAAACCGCCTATTTCTCCGAAGCGATAATCACGTCGATGCCGTGCTCGCGCAGGGCTTCGACGTAGGCGGCTGGAGCAGCGGCGTCCGTAATGACGACATCAATCTCATCGAGCGAGGCAAAGCTGACCAGATAGTCATTGCCGAGCTTCGACGAGTCACACAAGACGACGACGCGATGCGCGTTGGTAACAAAGGCCGACTTGATAGCTGCTTCCTGTGAGTCCGCCGTGGATAGCCCATGGTCGATGGTCAGGGCGTTAGTGCCGATGAAAGCAACATCTGCGCGCATCAGCGCCATGGTGCGAAGGGCGGTATCGCCGACGACGGCCTGGGTGATCGCGCGCACCGTGCCGCCTAGGAGCTGCACCTCGGAAACACCATTGCTGGCCAACGAGAGGGCGATCGGTAGGCTATTCGACACAATACTGAACTGGCCAGCAGAATAGCGCTGTCCGATGAGGTCAGCGAGGGCGTTGGTGGTAGTTCCAGCGTCGATGAAGATACTGCCTCCGTCGGGAAGCTGCTCTAGTGCGGCGCGGGCGATAGCCATTTTCGCGCCCGTGGCGGAACGCTGACGAGTATCGAGTGTAAATTCTGCAGTCTGAAATGATTGGGAAGCAACTGCACCGCCATGAACGCGGTGGACAACTCCTTCCCGGTCCAAGACCGCGAGGTCTCGGCGAATCGTCTCAGCGGTAACATCGAAGCGTTCGGAAAGCTCAGTGACATTGACTCGGCCTTCGACGGCGGTCAATGACGCAATTTGTCGGCGACGCTCTTCTGCGTACATAGTTCCTCCCAGTGAAGTTTGCCTGTGGTAGTCGCTGCGCCCGGCGGTGATAATAAGTGGGGCCGGGGCATGTGAGCGAAGAGAGCAACGAATGTTGCGGCGATGCTTCTATTGTCCCACTGAATGCGAACAAAACGGAACCAAACAAATAAAAGCTCACATTGCTGGCGGCAAACGTGCGAGAAAAACAATGTTTATACTGCATGTTTGCAAATGTGTGATGTCGGACGCTTAAACGGCGCGATTCGGGCATGTACACACACAAGGGGGTAAAAAGAAAAAATCCCTCCGTCCAGTTCGCCCGCACCGAGTGGAAATAAGCGGTGGCGTGGGCAACCGGTTGGGGGAGGGATAGCTGTGGCTTAGGGGTGCCTAAAGCTTGCGGAACACCGATACAACCTTGCCCATGATTTCGGCCTCATCGCCCTTGATGGGAGCGTAGGCGTCGTTGTGGGGGAGGAGCCACACTCCAGAAGAATCGCGGTGGAATTCCTTAACGGTTGCTTCTTCGCCTTCGAGGAGTGCAGCGACGAATTCGCCTTCTTCGGCGACGGACTGGGAGCGGATAATAACCCAATCGCCATTGAGGATTCCGGCGTCCTGCATAGAGTCGCCGACGACCTGCAGCATGTAAAGCTCGCCGCTTCCCAGGATCTCACCTGGCATGGGGAAGTAGCCGTCGATGTTTTCTTCGGCGGTGATAGGAGAGCCTGCGGCGATGCGGCCGACTACTGGGATGTAGTTCGGCGTTGCTGCATCCTCGGGGACGTCGGGAGTGGACTGCCCTGCTGTGCTGTTGGCTTGCCCGGTTTTGCGGCCCGGCTTCTTTGGATCGTCGGCGCCGGGGAAGTGGCGCACATCAACGGCGCGCGGCTTGTTTGGATCGCGGCGAAGAAAGCCCTTCTCCTCTAGTTGCTTCAACTGGTAGGCCACGGAAGACGTGGACTGTAGGCCTGTTGCATCGCCGATTTCACGAATGCTCGGCGGGTACCCGCGCAGCATGACAGCGTCATGGATGACTTCCAAGATGCGGCGCTGACGGGCGGAAAGTGAGTCGAGGGTAGGTTGGTCGCTTCGCTTCGGCTTGCGGGGCATTCTTACTCCTAGGGCTATCGGTGTGCGCAAAACAGCGCGTCGGGTTGAGGCGTGCAGGACGCTGGTGGGCATCGCGGTGACGTCTCGTTGGTTGCTCATCGTGGCGTGCGCCGTATTGGTGTTTCCGTTTCCTTTTTAGCACGTAAAGAAAAAATGTTCGACTAACGCCGCTTGGATGTGGACAAACTTTCGAGCGCCTGCTATAAATCGAACATACAGACCAAATCGAACGGTTGGTCGATGGAAGTGTTCGACGATGTCGAACCTCGCTCTTACACTTCAGGCATCACCACAATGAAGAAGAAGTCCTGGAAAGGAACTGTCATGGCCATTGCACTTAATACCAGCTCTGCTCTGCATGGAGTAACTCCCGAGAAGTCCGGAAAGGGTCCTGTGCTCGTCCCGCCCGCGGCCGTGTGGGAACCTGAGCGGTGTCACTCGTTCGCGTTAACGCGTGAAAGTGGTTTGTCGCGTGTTCGAACGCTCGAGCCGAGAGATAGAACACAGGGGCGCACAGATCGAATAGGGGATTCCTCAGTTTCATACCAGCGTGCTGCGTCCCTACCTCGCCGTAGCGGCTCGAACGTAGGTAACTATGTTCTTGGAGCAGTTTTCGGTGCAGCGGTATTTATCGGCACCGTGTGGGGTGGTCTTAGTATTGATGGTGAGGCCCCTAGCGCTAGCGGTGCATCAGCCACAGCGGTTGTTTCTTCGCGCTAGACTTCCCGAGGGGCCGGAAGGCGTCTGCGCAGCGGTCGAGAGGAAGGATACGGCACAGTGTATTGCCCGTTCTGTCACAACGAACAGTCACGAGTGATTGACTCCCGAGTGATCGACAGTGGAACGTCAATTCGCCGACGTCGCGAGTGTGCTGCATGCCGAGGCCGGTTTACCACCATCGAGAAGGCTGTCTTGTCGGTGGTCAAACGTAATGGCTTGGCCGAGCCTTTCAGCCGGGACAAGCTAATCCGCGGCGTGAAGCGCGCGTGCCAGGGGCGGGATGTTAGCGATGATGCCTTGAAAAAGCTTGCGCAAGAGGTCGAGGAAACCGTGCGCAGTCACGGATCGTCACAAGTCAACGCCAACGATATCGGCCTTGCTATCTTGGAACCCCTGCGTGACCTCGATGAGGTGGCCTATCTTCGCTTCGCCTCGGTATACAAGTCTTTTGAGAGCGCCGACGACTTTGAATCCGAAATTCGCCTCATGCGCCGGCGCGACCGCGACAGCTTCTAACGTTTTAGCGCAGCTTGTCCGCGGCTTTTTGGATTCTCCGCACGGACACCGCATGCGCGGTACCCAGGCGTTGTGCGAAGAGCGATACGCGCAACTCCTCGATCATCCAGTAGATGTCCTTGACCTCACGGGTCTTCTCGCGGCCGGCGGGCAGCGTGCGCAAACGATTGTTCAGATATGCCTTCGCTTCGTCGACATCGGCTTGGCGGTCGGCATCCCGATCCGGGTCTAGATTCATGTCCTCGAGCCTGATGCGCGCGGCTTGGATATAACGCGGCAGGTGGCGAAGGTGCTGCATGCCGTGCATAGTGATCGCATTCGGGGGCAACAAGAACTTCAGCTGACCGCGAATATCATCGATTGCCGGCCCCTCCCACTGATTGAGCTCAGCGTTGAGGTTCGAATACTCTGCCAAGCCTGGGGCGATCGCGACCACCGCCTGGCGGACGCGGCCTGGCACCTCCGGTTTAACCGCGTTGAGAAGAGTGGTGAATTCACCAGGACTTCGTACCGGCCCGCCCTTCTCCATCATGATGTCGCGTACTGCGGCGACCCGAGCATCGTTGACGAGACCTTCGGCCCCGCCGTGCGGGTAGGCGTCGACAGCAACCCGCTGCTGCAGGGGCAGGCCCTTGACCATATGCTGCGTGTTTACGGAAATCTCTCGGAGTAGCAGCGTCAGGGTGGTGGTGATCATGGAGGCGTCGGCAGCCGCCTTGGTTGGATGCACCTTCAGCGCCACGCCCTCCTTCGTAGCGACAAGTGCAGGATAAGCGGTGACCTCATGCCCATCAACCACCGTGGTCACTTCCTCATCGATAGCGCCCAGCGTGTCTTCCGACCATTCCTTGACGGAAGCGGATTCGGCGGCGCGGCCGACGCGCGACACGGAGGACGAGATATGCCCGGCTTGGCGTTGCACGAGCGCCTTCAAATCGCGATCGGAATCGATGATCTTGCCCCGCTTGTCCACTGCGGCATAGTTCATGCGCAAATGGGGCGGGAGCTGATCAGGGCGGAAGTCAGCCGCGTTGATGCCCTGGCCGCCCATGTCCCGTAACACAGCTGCGAGCTGGTCGATGAGCGCTCCTTCATAGGGAAGGAGCTTGGGCAAGGCCCGCTCAGCGAACTCGGGGGCCGGAACCACAGTACGGCGCAGCGCTTTCGGTAGCGAGCGGATCAGCTCAGTGACAAGCTCTAGACGCAGGCCCGGCACGAGCCAGTCGAATCCCTCAGTATCCAATCCGGCCAGCAGTGGAACGGGAACCCTGAGCGTGACGCCGTCAAGCGGGTCACCTGGCTCGAACTTATAGGTCAGGTCGTAATCGATGCTTCCCTTCAACCACCGATCCGGGAAGGCGTCCTCGGTGACATCGTGGTCATCCTCGAGAAGTGCTTCTGGGTCGAAGTCCAGAGAATGCTTGTTTTTCTGTTTCTTCCACCACGAGTCAAAGTGCCGGGCAGTGGTCACAGATTCCGGGATGCGCTGATCGTAGAAGTCGAAGAGCGTGTCCTCGTCCACAACGAGGCCGCGGCGCCGTGCTTTTTCCTCGTATTCGGAAGCCTCGGCAAGCTTGCGCTTGTTGTCGTGGAAGAAGTTATGGTGGGTGGTCCAGTCGCCGTCGACAAGCGCATTGCGGATGAACATGTCACGTGCCGCAACGGGATCGACGCGATGGTAGGGAACGGTTCGATCGGCCACCACGGTGACTCCGTAGAGGGTCGAGCGCTGGGTGACTACCGCGGAGCCCCGCTTGCGCGACCACGTCGGGTCCGAATAGTTGTGCTTGAGCAGGTTCTTGGCCAGCTTTTCTACCCAAGCGGGGTCGATGGCCGCTACGTCGCGGGCCCACAAACGTGAGGTCTCCACCAGCTCAGCCGCCATGAGAAATTCTGGCGGTTTCTTTGCTAGTGCTGAACCGGGGAAGATGAGGAAGCGGGTATTTCGTGCGCCAATGAACTCCTTAGAGTTTCCATCGCGTGCGCCGATATTGGACAGCAAGCCAGACAGCAGGGACATGTGGATGTCATCCGCTCGGCGCTCGGTGCTCTCCTGGGCCGTCCAACCGAGCTGCTTAGCGACATCCCTGAGTTGTCGAACCAGATCAAACCACTCGCGGATGCGCATGTAATGCAAGAAGTCTGCCTTCATCCGCTTGCGGAAAGCATTGCCGCTCATCTCATCGCGAGCTTCTTGGACAAAGTCCCACAGGTTGAGCATCGCCATAAAGTCTGAGGACTTGTCCTTAAAGCGAGCATGGGCCTGGTCGGCTTGGGCCTGTTTGTCGATGGGGCGCTCGCGCATATCCTGGATTGTCATCGCGGCAACGATGACCATGACGTCGTGCAGGCATCCGGAGGTGTTGGCTTCAACGAGCATGCGAGCCATGCGCGGATCTACCGGGATGCGGGCAAGATCCCGCCCAATGCGTGTCAGCACCGGTAGCCCGTCTTTCTCCTTGCCCTCGAGTGCGCCCAGCTCGTGGAGGAGGAGCAGGCCGTCACGCACGGCTTTGGGCTCTGGGGCCTGGACGAAGGGGAAATCAGCGATGTCGCCGAGGCGCAGCGAAATCATTTGGAGAATAACGCTGGCTAGGTTAGTGCGCAGAATCTCAGGGTCGGTAAACTCCGGCCGGGAGAGGAAATCCTGCTCGCTATACAGACGGATAGCAATGCCATCGGCCACGCGACCACACCGCCCTGAACGCTGGTTAGCGTTGGCTTGGGAAATCGGCTCGATGGGCAATCGCTGCACCTTAGTGCGGGTGGAGTAGCGCGAGATACGTGCGGTTCCGGTATCCACGACATAGCGAATGCCCGGCACCGTCAGGGAGGTTTCGGCGATGTTGGTGGAGAGCACGATGCGGCGCCCCTTGTGTGAGCGGAAAACGCGATGCTGCTCCTGGTTGGACAGGCGCCCAAAGAGCGGAGTGACTTCCACGTTGCGCCAATGACGCCCCTCAATCGCTTCCATTGCATCGCGGATATCGCGCTCGCCTGGGAAGAAGCACAGGATATCTCCTTCGCCTTCCGCCATGAGCTCCTCGATGGCTTCACACAGGGCGTCCAGTGGATCGAGGTCAATGGTCTTTCCCCCTGACTCGACTTCGAGGGGACGGTAGCGGATTTCTACCGGGTAGGTGCGCCCGGACACTTCGATGATCGGCGCGGGCTTCCCTTCAGCGTCAGCGAAGTGTTCGGCGAAACGCTCCGGATCGATCGTCGCGGAGGTGATAATGACCTTGAGATCCGGACGCTTGGGAAGCAGCCTCTTGAGATAGCCGAGGAGAAAATCGATATTGAGGGACCGCTCGTGGGCCTCATCAATAATGATCGTGTCGTAGGCGTTGAGGAAGCGGTCGCGTTGCATTTCCGCCAGCAGGATGCCGTCGGTCATGAGCTTCACGGCTGTGGTCGAGGAGACACGGTCATCGAACCTGATGGCGTAGCCAACGGAGTCCCCGATTGATTGGCCGAGTTCCTCCGCAATGCGCTCGGCGACGGTCCGTGCTGCGAGTCGTCGCGGCTGGGTATGGCCGATGAGACCCCGGCGTCCACGGCCGAGCTCTAGACAAATTTTGGGAATTTGAGTGGTCTTGCCCGAACCAGTCTCGCCGGCAATGATGACCACCTGATTATTCTCGATGGCCTCGGCGATATCGTCCCGCCGTCCGGTAACGGGAAGCTGCTCGGGGTAGGAAATCGACGGCACGTTTACGTCGATGGCGCTCACTTTTTCCTGGGCAGATGCAATATCAGCCCCGATAGCTGCAAGCGCTTTGGGGGAGCGAGCCTTGCGGAGGCGGCGGCGGAAAGCACGCTCATCACTCAAGGAAACTGTCGTGAGGGCGTTGTAGAGGTCTTCGCGAGTAGCAGTCATAGTCGACCTAGAAGTCTACTCGGAAGTGCTTTTCGCTCACAGGTCGAGGTGGAGAAATTGGTACTCTTGTGGTGACTGTGTGAAAAGAGATTACAGAAGGGCAGAAGTGTATGACCAATCCTTTTGATCCGAAACCGGATGACAACGGCTCCCACGGCGGGTTCGGCAACAATCCGGGAAACAACGCCAATAACTCCTCGGGAAACAATGGCGGCCTGCCGCGGTATGAACCCACCACGCACCCAGAGGATCAGGCTGGCTTCGGCCAGTCCGGCAGTTATGGCAATTACGGTGGCGAGTCCTACGGCGCTCAGCCCTATGGTGGCAATTCCTATGGCGCCTACAACGCCGGTCAGCCGGGATACGCCGGGGCAAGCTACGGAGGCGATTCCGGATATGAGGGCCCTGGTCCGGGCGCCGGCCCTGCCTACACGGGCCCAGTCAGCGCCCTAGAGGCGATCAAATGGGGCTTCAAGGCTGCGCTGGGTAATGCGATGCTGTGGGTGCTGGGTGCTGTCGTGGTGTTCTTTATTCAGGTTATTCCACAAATTGGCATCAGCGTTGGCGAGCAGAACGCCGATGGTACGGGCGCGAGCGTCATGGTGAGCTTCTTCTCCTTTGCCGTGTCTATACTCTCCATCGTTATCTCTTTGATTGTGTACCGCTTGGCCTATCGCGAGATCGATAAGCCAAGCCCCACGTGGGGCACTCTTTTCCAAGGTGTTCGCTGGGTGTCGCCGCTTGTGGTGAACCTGGTCCTGGGTATTCTTGGCGCTATAGCCCTCGTGATTGTTGTCGTCATTGTGTTTGCTGTGGGCTTCGGCGGGGCCTCTGCAATGGATATGCAGAACGTCGAGAACCTCGGAGACGGGGAGATTCTCGCGCTCGTCGGTTCCATCTTCGGTATTCTCGCCGTGCTCATGCTGATCGGGCTATTCATCCTGCCCTTCTTTACCCTCATGCCCTGGTTGGCAGCGGATACCTCCTCAATCGGTGAGGCGTTCTCGCAGGGGCTCAAGCTAGGCAAACAGAATTACAGCCACATCCTGCTGTTCATCGTTCTTACGGCTCTCATGTTTGCCGCGTCCTTCATCACGTTGGGCTTGGCGCTGGTAGTCATCGCACCGGCTATGCAGCTGGCAACCGCGCACCTGTGCCGCCAGTGTCAAGGGCGTTATGCCCCCGCAGCCTAAACACTAAAGGCCACACGTAGCGCATTTAACGCGCGCCGCCGCCCTGACTGTCCTCTTCGGATAGCCCTTTCACAGAGGAGGGCCTAGACAAGGAGGCCGGTCAGTGGCGGCTTTGGCGTTTTGAGTGTCGCGCTGGGGCACGCGTGTTGATCAGAGGGAGCTGACTAGGGAGACGAAAAGAGGTCCCGAGAGCGCTCGACGGCGTCCTCAAATGCGCTGGTGACCAGTGTCCCGAAAGTGCGGTATTCATCGGCGCGGGCGGCAGAGGAGCGAAAAACGAGCCCCACCTGGCGCTCTGCTGTTACCGAAGGGGCAAAGCGAGCAACGGCAAGCTGCGGGTTCTGGCATTCCGTAACGAGTGCGGATTCAGGTAGGAGTGTGGCGCCGAGGTTTCCCATGACAAGCTGCAAAATAGTGGTCAATGACGAGGCGCGCGTGACGGCGTTGGTGGCCTCGGAGGGGTTCACTTTCGCGCGGCGGCACAGGTCGAGGACTTGGTCGCGGAGGCAGTGGCCGTCATCAAGCAAGAGCAAATCGAGATGCTCGAGCTCCGACAGCGTGAGGTCATCGCGCCCTGCGAGTGGATGCGCCGCTGGAGTTACTGCGGTGAAGGCCTCGGTGTAGAGAGGGATCTCCACCATGCCGGGAGCCTCAGTGGGTAGTGCAGCAACGGCTAAGTCAAGGTTTCCTTCGCGCAGCTTACTCAGAAGATGCTGGGTTTGCTCCTCGACGAAGCGGGGCTCCAAATCGGGGTAAGCATCATCGATGGATCGCAACAGACCCGGCAAGATATAGGGCGCGATGGTCGGGATGATGCCGATGGTGAGGGGACCGGTGAGTGTGCCGTTGGCGCCGCGGGCTTGGCTCAGGAAGGCATCGGAGGCTTCGAGGGCCGCCTTTGCATAGGGCAGGAGCATCTCGCCGGTGGACGTCACGATGACCTTGCGGGTGGAGCGTTCAATGAGCTGCACTCCCAGTCCTTGCTCGAGCGCGACGAGGGCTTGGGAGAGCGAAGGCTGGGAGATATCGAGCTTGGCGGCCGCGGAGCCAAAGTGCTTGTTCTCTGCGATCGTGACGAAGGTGCGCAACTGGGCGAGGGTCGGACGATACTCCTTATTGTTCATGCCTATAACTGTAACACTTCTAATTCGTCGGTCCTATTGACGCGCGAAGCCTTCCGTGGCATACTTGGCAGGTGAGCGACCGCGTACCTGCTAAAAGGCAGATTGACGTGTGGTCGTAGAGATTTGCATCACAGTTATGCATTGTTGTGACACTATAAGGAGTTGAGCCTTTAATGCCTATCCTGACCGTTGGCGAGAAGTTCCCAGAGTTCGAGTTGACCGCACTGAAGGGCGGTGACCTCCACGACGTTAACGCTAACCAGCCGGAGGACTACTTCGAGCAGGTATCTCTGGACAAGTACCAGGGAATGTGGAAGGTCGTGTTCTTCTACCCGAAGGACTTCACCTTCGTGTGCCCGACCGAAATCGCCGCCTTCGGCAAGCTGAATGAGGAGTTCTTGGACCGCGATACCCAGGTGCTTGGCGGCTCCACCGATAACGAGTTCGCACACTTCAACTGGCGTGCAACCCACCCGGAGCTGAAGGAAGTTCCGTTCCCGATGTTCTCTGACATCCGCCACGACCTGATCCGTGCCCTTGGTGTGGAGAACGCCGACGGTGTTGCTGACCGCGCAACCTTCATCATCGACCCGGACGGTGTCATTCAGTTCGTGTCCGTGACCCCGGATGCTGTCGGCCGCAACGTTGATGAGGTTCTGCGCGTGCTGGACGCGCTGCAGTCCGAAGAGGTCTGCGCCTGCAACTGGGAGGCTAACGACCCGACGAAGAACATCGACAAGCTCGAGGTTGTTCAGTCCGCTCTGTAAACCAGCAGTAAGCACAACCGCCCAACCTTAAAGGAGTTACATCAGTGTCTATCGAAAACCTGAAGTCCGCGCTTCCGGCATATGCTAAGGATCAGAAGCTCAACATTGGTTCCCTTACACGCACCACCGAGCTGAATGAGGAGCAGCTGTGGGGTAGCTTGGTCGCTGCTGCCGCTGCGACCCGCAATGATCTGGTGCTGTCGGAGATTCTCGAGGAAGCCCGCGAGCACCTCAGTGAGGAAGCAATTGACGCAGCTCTTGGCTCCGCCACGGTGATGGCTATGAACAACGTGGCCTACCGTGCAAAGAGCTGGTTGGGCGATGATTTTGCCCAGGTCAAGTTTGGTCTGCGCATGAATATCATTGCTAAGCCCGGCGTGGAAAAGGCCACGTTTGAGCTGTGGAGCACCGTTGTCTCCGCCATCAACGGCTGCGAGCACTGCCTGTCCGCACACGCTAATACTCTCCTCGAGGAAGGCGTGACCAAGGAGCAGATCTGGGAAGGCATCAAGGTAGCTGGCGTCATCGAGGCCGTGGCCCAGGCGCTGCAGGCCGAAGCTGTACGCTCCGCTGAGTAAAGCCAGCTAGCACTTTCCTAGCTAACCGTAGAGTCCCACTGCCCGCATTTGGCGGGAGGTGGGACTTTCTGTTTTGGGGCCCGTCGGGGAGGGGCGTCGGTGTGCAGAGGGCGCGTGGGACAGTTCTCTTCCTGCCTTTAGCCGACGACCCCGCCGGACGCGACGCCGATGCCATAAGTGACGGCCAGGCCCAGTGCACCACCGATGACGAGGCGGAGCACGGAACGCCCAGTGTTCGTGTCGGCGAGGCGGGCGGAGACGTAGCCTGTGATGGCAAGAGCGACCAAGGTAACGATGGCGACTGTTGCTGCAGCCATGCTCATGGGGGCGAGGAAGATCGACAACAGGGGGAGTGCGGCGCCGGCGAGGAAAGCTATGGCCGACCAGAACGCCGCGTGCCATGGATTTGTCAGGTCTTCGCCGTCGATGCCCATTTCAAGCCGGAGGTGTGCTTCGAGAAGTCTATCCTCGGCAGCGATCTCACGGGCGGCAGTGTCCGCGGTTTCGGTGTGCATGCCGTAGCTGGCGAGCATGGAAACGAGCTCGGCATGCTCTTGTTCGGGGATTTCCGCCAGCTCGCGGGTCTCCTTGTCGATCATCATCCGCTCGGAGTCACGCTGAGCGGACACCGAGACGTATTCTCCGAGCGCCATGGAAGCGGCGCCAGACACGGTGGCTGCCAAGCCTGCGGTGAGGATGGTGCTTGCCGACGCCCCCGAACCCACCACGCCGAGTAGAAGCGCGGCGACAGAGACGATACCGTCGTTGGCGCCAAGAACGCCTGCCCGCAAAGAGTTGAGGCGCGCGTTGTGTGAAGATCCGTGGGGTTCGTTGCCATGGTGGGGCATTGCCAGCTCCTCGATGTCCAGAGTGGCCGCGTCGTGCTCTAGTGCTCTCGCAATTGTCTAGAGAACTTCTTACTCTCCAGTATTGTTGCTGGTCAACGCCCTGTAAAGCGTGTGTAGGCTTAGCTGAATGCAGGGAGCGAAGGCTTAGACAATAGTGCCAGTCCATTCGCCACAGGCGGCGCCATCCACGGACAGCCCCATGGTGAAAACCTGGTCGGTGAGTTCAAAATGAGCCGTTGGCACGGTGACAACGAGCTCCTCGGGGGTGTACGTGTAGTGATAATCGACGGGCCGGTGGGCATCCCTGGTGTCCTCACCAAAAGACGCGATTTCCATGGAGACGAGCTGGTCTCGCTCGAAGTGGATGATGAGTTGAAGATCGAGGGTGTGCAGCTTAAACACGACGTCACGGTGGTGAGGAAGGCCTCCGAGAAGCCAGTGGACCGTGACGGCGTCATCCTGCGTTTCAAAGTGAACGCCCGCGAGGCGAATACTGGTGGCTGGGGAGTCTGGGGTATTCATAGCGCCACCCACTGTACTCCCCACGTGGCTATGTGAAATCGAGAGAAAAGTATTCAGATTTGGTGAGATGCAGGACCTTCTCGAAGAGCCAGCAAAAGAGCAGCGCAAGGGCGAGCGGCAGGACGAGGTAGACAAAGGTGATAATCATTACGTTGCCAGCGCTCCAGCCCCAGCCTTCGTAGTTGAGGGCGGCCAAGGGGCCCATCAGGCCGGAGATGCCGAAACCGGCGGAAATCGGGGTACCGGAAATCCCTAGGGCGCCGCCGACCCCGCCCAAAACTGCCGCGGAACAAAGTACCGGGAGGAAGGTCACTGGCTTGGACAGCATATTGGCCATCTGCACCTTGGGGGAACCGAGGACGTGCAGGATGGAGGTGGCGAAGCCGTTGACGCGCCAACCAGCAACCAGAAGGGTAAATCCGGCGGCCACGGCACCCAGGTTGGCGGTACCGGAGGCAACACCGTCAATGAAGATGGCAGTGGCAATGCCAACGGTGGAGACTGGGGAGACAATCATGATGGCGAAGAGGATAGCGAGGACCACGCCCATAAGGACCGGCTGCAAAGTGGTTGCGCCGTTGACCAAGTTGCCCAACCACAGGGTGAAGACCTTAACAACGGGGTAAGTGACTACCCATCCAATCGTGCCCGCGACCAGAGTCACAATGGTGGAGAGCAGCAAGATTGAGTAGTTCTTGAGTTTATCGCCGATGAAAAGAAGCAGTCCCACCGCGATGGCTGCGGTAAGTCCTGAGTTAATCACAAGGCCAGTACCTTTGAGGAAGAAGCCGCCCTCGGGATTCACTGTGGCCACGCCGGAGCCGCAGAAGGAGGCAATACCCACCGCGGCGGTTTGGATGGGTGTCATCTTGAATTCGATGCCAATGAGGACACCGATCATGACGGGCAAAAGGCTAGCGGCCAAACCGGTGAGGGCCATGACGGTGGCGGCGCCAGACCAGAAGGGCAGCAGAGCCTTGGCCAGTTCGCCCAGTAGAGCTTGCGGAACCAGCGACACCACGACGGCGATGGAGATGCCGTTGAGGACCTTCATGGTGAAGGAACCGGGTGTGAGGCGCTCGGCCGCGGGGGCTGCGCTGGCGTGAGGAATTGGGGAAAGCTTGCGTTCGTCTATCTGTTGTGCCGTGCTCATTCTCCAATCATGCGAATAATATGCGATGAACGGAAAATATTAATTCAGAAAAGGGGGTATTAATAGTCCCTGCTTATGCGCCCTAGTACTCCACGCGCAGCTCAGAAAGCCGTACTTCCCCGGCTTCATCGGAGGCATCGAGATCTACGATGCCAACGAGCTGATAGGAGTTATCACCCTCTGGGTCCTTAAGGATCTGACGCACGGTCCACGACCGCGAGCCGCCAACTCCACGAGCGCCCGAGCCCGTGTCACCCTTATCCAAGACAAAATATTCCTGCCCCCTAGCCGCTGGCCCAGTGTCGATGTCATCGTAATCATCGAAGTAGTCATCGAGGGCGCGGCCGAAGTCGGGGATCTCCTCCAAGTAATCCAATAGGTTTGCCAAGCGCTCTTCCTTCTCCAAGGCAAAGAGCTGAGCAAGGCGGAAGAAGTAGTTGCGCACCATGATGCTGAAAGCCCGCTGATTCGCGGTCAAGGCAGTGGGATCCTCAACTCCAAAGGCCAACTCGCGGTCCAAATCCTCCTGGGAAATGGGGGAGTCCTCGCCAGCCATCTCAGCCCACTCGTCGACAAGCGAAGAATCTACTTGGCGGATAAGCTCCCCGAGCCAGACGATGATGTCCTCGAGTTCTTCTGTGAGGAACTCCGCGGGAATCGACTGCTTGAGCGTGCGCCAGGCATCCGTCAGGTAGCGCAAAATGACGCCTTCCGAGCGGGCAAGACCGTAGGTGGCGACGAGATCGGAAAAAGTCATGGCGCTCTCCAGCATGTCGCGCACTACAGACTTAGGCCGCAGCTCGAACTCCTTAGCCCATGGGTTGGTCTGGCAGAAGGTCTCATAGGATTGTTCGAGGAGTTCTTCCAGGGGCTTTGGCCACGTGATGTCTTCCACGATGGCCATGCGCTCGGTATAGTCCACGCCCTCCGCTTTGAGAGCTGCTATCTCCTCACCGCGCCGCTGCTTCTGTTGAGCAATAAGCACCTGGCGTGGATCATCCAGCACCGATTCAAAGACAGAGATGACATCGAGGGCATAGGTCTCGGACTCGGGATCCAGCAAGGTGAGTGCCGCTAGCGCGAAGGGGCCTAAAGGCTGGTTGAGGGCGAAATCGCGCGGCATCTCACGGACCACGTGGTAGGGGCGGCCGTAGATATCGAGCCCCTTCGTAGACTTTTGCACCACGCCCGAATTGAGGAGGCCTCGGAACAGACTCAACGCTGTGAGGATGTCCTCGTTCTGGCGGGCGCGCGTGTTGTGGCTCGTGCGGAGCAGGTGCTTAAGGTGCTCGTAGCCGTTGCCGTGGCGGGCGAGCACGTTGAGCAACATGGAGTTGGACACTCGGAACTGGGACGTCAATTGCTCCGGCTCGGCGTCGATAAGCCGGGCGTAAGTCTGCTCCGACCACGACACTACACCGTCGCGCGCAGACTTCTTCTTCAGCTTCTTGAGGCGGGCCGGGTCATCGCCCACACGGCGCCGCGCTTTGGCGTTCTCAATCTCATACTCCGGCGCCTGCACTACGACGGTGCCTTCCGTGTCATAACCGGCGCGGCCAGCGCGGCCGGCAATCTGGTGAAACTCACGGGATTTCAGAATGCGCTGGCGGGTCCCGTCATACTTGGCCAAACCCGTCATCAGCACTGTACGGATGGGGACGTTGATGCCCACACCCAAAGTATCGGTGCCGCAAATAATCTTGAGAAGGCCCTTCTGGGCCAGGCGCTCAACCAAGCGCCGGTACTTCGGCAGCATGCCAGCGTGGTGGACACCGATTCCCTTACGCAGAAGCTTAGAGAGGTCTTTGCCAAACGTCGTGGTGAAGCGGAAGCCCGCGAGCTCCGCGGCAATGGCCTCCTTCTCCTCTGCGGTGATGATCTTCGACAGCGAAGTGAGCGCCTGCGCACGCTCTGAGGCTTCGCGTTGGGAGAAGTGGACGACATAGACAGGGGCTTTGCCATCGGCGAGCAATTCTTCGATTGTTTCGTGGACCGCGGAAAAGACATAAGAGAAGTCGAGGGGCACTGGGCGAGTTGTTCCCGCTACCAGAGTCGTCGTGCGGCCGGTACGCTCCGTCAAATCCTTCTCCAGCCAGGCGGTATCACCCAGGGTGGCGGACATGAGCAGGAACTGGGCCTTCGGTAGCTCCAGGAGCGGTACCTGCCAGGCCCAGCCGCGATCGGGTTCGGAGTAGTAGTGGAACTCGTCCATGATCACTTGATCGATGGCGGCTTCTGCGCCATCGCGTAGCGCAATATTGGCCACGATCTCAGCGGTGGCGGCGATAATCGGGGCGGAGCCATTGACCGTGGCATCGCCGGTCATCATGCCGACGTTCTCGGGGCCGAAAATCTCGCAGAGAGCGAAGAACCTTTCGCTCACCAAGGCCTTGATGGGAGCGGTGTAGAAGCTGCGCTGGCCGCGTGCTAAAGCAGTGAAGTGGGCGGCGTTGGCCACCATGGACTTACCAGATCCGGTGGGGGTGGCCAAGATGACGTTATCCCCGGCGAGAACACCAAGGGAGGCCTCTTCCTGCGCCGGGTAAAGCGAGATACCGCGGCCGGAAGTCCAGGACAAAAATGTGTCCCAGATGGCCTCATCAACCATCGACTCGGGGACTTCGGCGAGATCGGGCAACATCTGAGAAAGGTTCACCCGTCCCACCTTAGGCGAAAAGCTCTATTAACCAGAGCGTCGGCCCTGCGCCCCAACTTCACTGCCCTGCCTCTAATTGTGCGGCTGGGCAAGATATGCTTAGACGTCGTCATCCATGTCTAAGCCGGGGCCTTCATCGCGGCCGTAGTTGTCTTCGCGGTCATCGATATCTTCGGACAGGATGTCCGAGCTGTCATCGAGGCCAGCAAGAAAGGCCTCAAAGTCCGCACCGATCTCCTCGCCAGTGGGCATGTGCTCCTCACCTGGCATGATGGCCTGCGGGTGGCGGGAGCGGTAGCGCTCCATGTAGGCATCGTACTGCTCTTCTAGCTGACGTACGACGCCAGCGATCTCCTCAGAATCGGTAACCTGCTCCTCCAACTGCTGGTTGATGCGAGCAACGTCCGCTTCCAGGCTGCCCAGCGGAATGTTGAGGTCAACCGCCGAGGCGACCGAATCTAACAGCCGTAGCGTGGCGGCCGGGTAAGGAGACGCCGCAAGGTAGTGCGGAACATGAGCGGTGTATCCAGCAACGCGGCGGCCCTTCTTATCCAAGGCTCGCTCAATATACAGGGCGGCGGCGCCCGGGACCATCATGGTGGATTCCATGCGCACCATGGAGTTAAGGAGCTCCGGCTCATTGCCGTGCGCCGTGACCACGGTGGGGCGGGTGTGCGGCACCGGCATAGGGGCCGAGTACAGCATGATGGTGTTCTTGATATCGAACTTTTCCACCAAGTTCACCACCGCGTCCGTAAATGCCTCCCAGCGCAAGTCCGGTTCCGGTCCAGAAAGCAGCAGGAAAGGTGTGCCGGAGTTATCCCGGAGCACCTTGATGCCCAGATCGGTGTTCTCAATTTCTACCGTGCGGTCGTGGTCAATGGTGACGGCGGGGCGGCGAGAGCGGTAGTCAATAAGCTCGTCATTATTAAACGAAGCCAGCTGGCGGTTCTCCAACGCGGCTTTGAGGTGATCAGCACTGGCTTCGACGGCCTGGCCCGCATCGGCATAGCCATTCATGGCCACGATCATCGTAGGGCCATTGCCTGGGGCGGAATCGTCCTTGACCACTGGTGCGGGATACTCCAGCTCATACATGCGGCCCCGTTCTTCCTGCATGATTGTGACTCCTCCTTCTATCCGTGCGCTTCTTTAGAAGCGTACGGACCTAATCAGCGTTCTGTGCCTTGCAACGCTGTAGGGCTACTACCTATTCCCAGCTGCGATTGTGCGTTCCTTGCCAAGCCGAGCTGGGATTGATCATGGGCACTGGTGATGATCGTTCAAGCATGCCACATGGCCATCCGTTGTGCCAGCATGTCGAGTTGGTGGGTGTGAATAACTTGGCTCTTTCCCTCGGATTGCAGACCAGTCCGGACTAGTTATCCACAGATTCTCCGTGTGTGGCGTGATCCCCCTAGCGTCCTGTGGCAGCCCTGGTTCAGGGTACAAGTATGAGCACATTCTCAACGCACACAGATAACACCCCACCGATTACGACACCTGGTCATCTCCTTGCTAACATCCCCGGACTCCTTGGCTTCTATCCCACCGAATCGGTGGTATTCATGGCCATTGACACCACCCCGCGCGGCCCGGCCATGGGTCCGCTCGCCCGCGTCGATATCCCCGATGCCGCCGGAGCCCTGCCAGACATCGCGGCGATGCTGGCAGAGAATGCCCGCGAAGGCGTCTTCGCCTTCCTCATTTCGCAGCGCCCGCTTACTGAATTACGGGAGGTGACCCACTGGCTCTACGGCCTGGATCGTTCCTGTGACGGGTTGGAGATTGACGCGGCCTGGTACGCCAAGGAAATCACCAAACATGAGCCCTACGTTTTGTTGCACGGAACCGTCAACGCAGATGGGAGCGGGCCGATGAAAAAGTGGGTAGAAGGCACTATACCGGCGCTTACCGACGCCTCCTCGATGCGCTCCTGCGTCAATCACAATGTTGTTCCAGAGCTCAATAGGGAAGAATTCTTTGCCATTTTCGCGCCGGGAAACCCACACCTCGATTCTGCCGAAGCCGAAGCCCTGAGCCGGCAAGCACGCGATACCGCGACTCAGTTTCGCGCCCAGGTGGCCGCGGCGAAAGGGAAGAAGCGCAAGGAACTCCTTGAGCACTTTGTGGATGATGCTCAGTGGGCGCTTCACCAGGTGGCGTCTGTGGAGGAAGCCGAAGAAGATGTAGAGCTGTTGGCATCATGCGCCGTGTGGCTGTCGACGACGTGGACGCGCGACCTCGTGGTGGGCATCTGCGCGGAGGCTGGCGAAACCGGTGCGTACCTTCTCCTAGCAGCAGCGCGCACATTCGGCGAAGAATTACGGGCGAATGCTCTGACCCTGTTTGCCCTGGCACACATGGAACAGGAGTGGGACATCCTGGCTGGACCGGCACTGCAGCTCGTCACGGAAGAGTTCCCCAGCCATCGCCTAGGCTCGCTGTTGTGCCAGGCCTATCGCCACGGGCTGCATGAAAAGATACGTGCTTCGATCCACGCAGGGGCGCGTAAGGCCTTCGACAACGCGGTAGGGGATACGGCTGGGGAGGGCAGCACTAACGCCGCGCGGAATGAGCCCGCTCGCCGAGCTGCCGGGTAAAGTTCCACGCATCCGTCACGATGGTGGTCAAGTCGGTGCGGCTCGGATCCCATCCGAGCTCGGACTTAATCTTGTCCGAGGAGGCCACGAGGGTTGCGGGATCTCCTGCGCGGCGGGGCGCCAGCTCAGCGGGGATGGGGTGTCCGGTGACTTCGCGGCAGGCCTCAATGACCTGCTTGACAGAGTAACCGTCTCCGGAGCCGAGGTTATAGATGCGGTGTGTACCCGCAGCGTTGCTTTCAAGCGCGAGCACATGAGCGTCGGCCAGGTCACGGATGTGGATGTAATCGCGGACGGCGGTGCCGTCGGCAGTGTCGTAGTCATCGCCGAAAATGAAGATCTTGTCGCGATGGCCAAGTGCTACCTGCAATACAAGCGGAATGAGGTGGGTTTCCACCTCGCGGTTCTCGCCAATGCTGCCGTAGGCACCGGCGACGTTAAAGTAGCGCAACGACGTCGCCCCCAAGCCGTAGGCCTGGGCATATGAGGTGATCATGTAGTCGATTGCGAGCTTGGATGCGCCATAAGGATTCGTCGGCTTCGTAGGCATCGTCTCTGTGATCGGAACCTGTGCAGGCTCGCCGTACGTTGCCGCGGTCGAAGAAAACACAAGGTTGGTGACGCCGAATTCGCGCATGGCGTTGAGCAACTGCAGCGTCGTGACGACATTGTGCTGCCAATAGTCAGCCGGAGCCTCAACGGATTCGCCAACGAGGGAGCGAGCGGCAAAATGCACAACGCCGTCGAAGCCTCCTTCAGATAGCACTTCACGAGCGACATCGGCCACGTCACCCTCGACGAGGCGGGCCTGCTCTGGGATAGCTTCGCGGTTGCCGGTGGAAAAGTTATCGATGATGGTGACGTCGTGCCCCTTCTCCACGAGGACGGCCGCGCACACGCTGCCGACATAGCCGGCACCGCCAGTAACAAGTAGCTTCATCGCCTTAGTCCTCCTTGACTCGGATAGCGTGCGCGAGGTCGTCGACAAGCTCGACGGTGTGGCCCGACTCCGTGGTCAGCGTAATCGTTCCGCTTTCATTGACCACGGTAACCTTCGAACCAACCTGAATACCGCACGAGTAAAGCTCGTGGAAAGTCGAGTTATCCGCCTGCAAAACCTCGTTGATCTGGACGATGGTGGCTGCAGTCTTTTGCCCGGTGGGAAGATCGATGGCGCGAGTCCCCAGGTCGAGTTCCGCGGGGGTCATGCCAAGCTGCGCCAAACCTGGGATGGGGTTGCCGAAGGGGGAGCGGGAAGAATCCTCAAGAACGGCTATGACTCGCTTCTCTACCTCTTCGCTCATGACGTGCTCCCAACGGCAGGCCTCATCATGAACCTTGTGAATATCGAGGCCCAGGACGTCCGTGAGCAAGCGCTCAGCGAGGCGGTGCTTGCGCATGACATTGGTGGCCAGTTCGCGACCTTGCTGGGTGAGGTCGAGGCTGCGGTCCGTGCGCACGTGGAGCAGGCCATCGCGCTCCATGCGAGCCACAGTCTGGGACACAGTCGGCCCAGATTGCTCTAGGCGCTCTGCAATGCGAGCACGCAGTGGGGTAATTCCTTCCTCTTCGAGCTCATAAATGGTTCGCAGATACATTTCCGTGGTGTCAACTAGATCCCTCACGTGGGCTTACCTTTCTGCGTTGTCGGCGGTCCGTAGCCACATAGGTTTAGGCGCGGTAATAGGAGTGTATTAAGAGAATATCTTAAACAATAGCGTATTTTTTCAGGGCTTAGCGCACGCAGCGCTGCACGCTGCGCGGGGTGAATAGGAAGATATGGACAAAGAGATTCACGGCCCTCGAGAAATGACGAAAGCCACCGAGCATCGACCTCCCCGAGCCCAGCCAACAATTTAGGTGGGCAGGAGGGATGAACCTCGATGGCTAGCGCCAAGCTATGAAACAGAACTTAAAGCGCGTATTCGCGGAGACGATCGGCGCGGTTGCCCTCCCGCAGCTTGGCCATGACCTCGCGCTCAATCTGGCGAACACGCTCGCGGGAGAGACCGAACTTGCGTCCAATCTGATCGAGGGTGCGCGGAACACCGTCGTCCAAGCCATAGCGCAGGCGGATGACATCCTGCTCACGCTCCTCGAGGGAGCCGATGACGGAGCGGATATCAGAGTGGCGCATGGATGCCACCACGGCGGTTTCCGCATCGGTTGCCTCGGCATCCTCAATGAAGTCACCCAACGGTGCTTCTTCATCGGTGCCCACAGGCATATCCAGGGAGACGGGATCGCGAGACTGGCGCAGCAGCATTTCGATCTTGGACTCTTCGATGCCGGATTCCTCGGCCAGCTCCTCATTCGTAGCCTCGCGGCCCAAGGACTGATACATCTCGCGCTTGATGCGGGAAAGCTTATTGACCTGCTCTACCAGGTGCACCGGGAGGCGGATGGTGCGGGACTGGTCAGCCATGCCGCGGGTAATGGCCTGGCGGATCCACCACGTGGCGTACGTGGAGAACTTGAAGCCCTTGGCATAGTCAAACTTCTCCATTGCGCGAATCAGGCCCAGGTTTCCTTCCTGGATGAGGTCCAGCAGCGGCATGCCGCGGCCGGTATAACGCTTAGCCAGGGAGACCACGAGGCGCAGGTTAGCCTCGAGGAGGTGGGAGCGTGCCTTCTTGCCTTCGCGGGCGAGAATCTTGAGGTCGCGCTTCTCGGCGCGGGTCAGCTTTTCGGCATTGGCGAGCTTGTACTCGGCGTACAGGCCCACCTCGATTGCCTGTGCAAGCTCAACCTCGTCTTCGGCGCTCAGCAGCGCAGTCTTGCCGATTCCGTTGAGGTAAACGCGGACCAAGTCCGCGGAGGGATTGTCATTAGTCTGGTTACGGCGTGAGCCGCGGTCAACTTCCTGTCCGTCCTCGTCCTGGACGCTAGCAGCGGATGATGTGGCCATCTCATGCCTCCTAAGTTGCGGCTTGGTTCATCTCCTACAACGGACCTTCGGCGCAGATAGTTCCCACGGTTTGAAAAAAGTTCACGCATCCCGGTCTGCGAGGTGGGTTTTAGGCCATTTTGGGGGAGGCGCGCCGAGACTACACTTCAACGAGCACGGTAAACGGCCCTTCATTGACGGAGGAGACCTGCATCATGGCGCCGAAGCGACCTTCCTCCACAGTAATCCCGCGCTCTCGGAGGCGAGCGACAACCCCTTGGATTACCGGTTCCGCCGCGTCCCCGGGTGCGGCATCTGACCACGATGGCCGGCGGCCCTTTGCCGTTCGCCCGTAGAGGGTGAACTGGCTTACCACTAGCACCGGGGCTCCACTGTCAACCACGCTGGTTTCGCCCTCGAGGATGCGCAGCTCGGCGATCTTGCGCGCCATCGTGTCCATGCGCTCCTCCAAGGATGGCCCGTCGGCAGAACCTGCTTCGGTGCCCGCCGTGACATCGTCACGAGATACACCGATGAGCGCTAGGATGCCGCCGGTGTCGGGACAGCTGATGGAACCGACAACGTCGCCTTCTACCGTTACGGAAGCTTCAGAAACGCGGGTGAGAACAGCACGCATGGTCGGGGATGCACAACCTTTCTTGTGGAGGAGTTTTCAGTACACAATGAGGCTACTGGGGATACAGCTAACGCGAACTACTCGGCCTACTCGGTGTTGCTAAAAGCCAGCAGCTCCGTGGGGATCAGCAGACCATGGCGGATGAGATCCACGATGGCAGGAAGCGCAGCACTCACCAGTGCGGTCTCATCAAAGCCTTGTGCTGCGGCGTAAAGCTCGATGGTTTCGCCGATGCTCAACCCATGTGGATTAAGCCCGGCGACGATGGCCGCGAGGTGCTCGTCGACATCATGCTGCCAGCGCGGACCGTCGGTCCGGCTCAAGCGTAGCGCTGCGCGCTCGAAGCCCATGCCAAGCTCAGAATCCGGCAAGGCCACGTCTTCCCGAGCAACACCGGGGCGCAGCTGAACGCGCTTGGTCTCCAGCTCACCTGGCACCAAAGCGCGCAGCCACTCGACGCGCGCAAAGTATTCTTCCACTTCGCGCCCGAGCGGATCGATGACCGGCTGTGACATTGTCTCGGCCAGAATATCCGAGGGCTCGTCGTCCCCAATCCTCTGGATGGCCACGAAACCAAACCCAATGCCGGTGACCTCATGGTCGCGGAAGTGCTCGAGCCAGCGGCGCGAACGCTCCCTTCCCTCAGGGCTGCGAACATCCACGGACTCATCGCTTAACCAGGTGGACACATAAAGGGCAGGATCTGCCACGTCGCGTTGAATGATCCATGCGGCTACACCGGTGTCCGGTAACCACGAGGCAACCCGCTGTTGCCAGGACTCCTCGCCTTGATGAACCCACGCGGCGAGCACGTGCGCGGTTCCTCCAGGGGTGAGGTGTTCCACGGCTTGGGACACCACGAGCTCACTAGCACCATCGAGGTTGAGTCCGGATTCTCGGTACACATGGCCGACCTCAGGAAGGCCCACCACGAATGGAGGATTGGCCACGATGCGGTCGAAGCGCTCGTGTTGTACCGGCTCGAACCACGAACCCTGGCGCAGTTCGACCCGCTCCTTTGCGTCCGCTGCAGCAACGGTAGCGCGGGCGAGCTCGAGGGCTCGCTCATGGACATCAGTAGCGACGATGCGCTCTGCAGAATCCAGCTGCCCCAGGACCTGCACGCCAGAGCCTGTGCCCAGATCCAGCGCCGATGACACCGGAGTAGTGGGAGTCGAATGAAGTAGGGAAAGGCTGGCAGAGCCGACACCCAAGACGTGCTCGGGACCGGGAACGTGGTCCACGAGGGAAGCATCAACATCGGAAAACACCACGCGATTCTTGCCCACGATGACGTGCGGCCGAATGTCGTATGCCACGTAGACAGTGCCGTGATCGTCGGTAAGCGCGACACCGCTGTCAAGCAATTGGGTGGCTAGGCGGGCACCGAGGACGTCGGAAAGCAGCGTGGCCGGCACGTGCTCGTGCAACACAAAGATGCGGATGAGGTGGTCGAGACGGGAGTCGCCGCTAGCACCCAGCGCCACGGCCTCGGGCTCCCCGCGATGTAGGGCTTCGGTGTACTCCGGCCCTAAGTGTCCCGCGATGCCGTCCGCGGTGAATCCCGCGTCAGCAAAGACACGGGCGAGGTCGGCCGCGACATCCGCGACGGGGTGCTCTGGGTTCATCTCCGGGCCAAAAGGAGAAGGCTGTTGTGTGCTCACAAAAGTGTCCTTACATTGCTTCGGGAGGTAAACGGTAAACGTCTAGTCTTCGTGGTCGATGGTGTTGTGCTTCGCCGAATCGTCGTGTGATGATGGCGCGCCGGGAAGCGCTCCATGGGACCGGCTTGTCAGTTGCTCGCGCTGGGCCTGCGCCATTTGCCGAGCCATAGCGGGCTTATAAACAGCCTTCTCGCGCTTGTCTTTCTTTTGACCCCGGCCATTGCCAATGACCACGGCGATCCAGGGGAGGGGGAAGGTGACGGCCACGACGAGTGCAGCGGGGATCCACCACTGCCAAACATAAACCATGGCCCCGGCTATCAGGAGGGATGGAACGCGTAAAAACTGCAGTATGGAGTAAATGATCTCGCGGCGATACCGGTCTTGACCCGGGGCGAGCTTGGCAGTCGTGATGAGGTGCGTTTCGCGCCCGAATCGGCGTCCGCGCCGCTGCCCCGAACGTGGGGTATGGCGGGCGTTATCGCGCGAGTTCGAAGGGGTCATGCCTACAAGCGTAGCTGCAGGACTCGCCAACTTCGATACCGATGCGGCATGATAGGGGGCGTGAGTACGACGACTAAGACTATTGAACGCCCTGATGTCCGCGAGGATACGTCGACCAACGACGACACCCCGAAGTTCTTCCACTACGTGAAGAAGAACCAGATCCTCGATTCCGCGGTCAACGGCAAGTACGTCGTTGCCCTGTGTGGAGAGACCTTCCCGGTGACCAAGCAAGCGAAGCCCGGCTCACCCGTGTGCCCAGACTGCGAGCGCATATACAAGAGCTTGCGCCGCCGTTAAGTCCGACGTCGACGCTCATCCTGCGTCGGCGTAAAACGAAACGTACGAAAAACTTCACAGAAGCGGGATGTTGGGATAACTAGAGGGGGAAAGTCGCTGACCGTGTCTACACAGACTCCAGCACAGAGATTTGCCAATAATGGTTCGCTGCGCGTGTGGCAACGCGCGGCTTTGGATAAGTTCCTAGCCACCAAGCCGCAGGACTTCATGGCGGTGGCAACGCCAGGCGCAGGTAAGACCACCTTCGCCCTGCGGGTGGCCACAGAGCTCATGGCGGACCGCACCGTAGAGCGCGTCATCGTGGTGGTGCCCACCGAGCACCTCAAAGTGCAGTGGTCGGAATCCGCCTCCCGCGTAGGTTTAGCGCTCGACCCCAAATTCACAAACTCCTCGGGAGTCAACCCCGCGATGGACGGTGTCGTGGTGACCTATGCGCAGGTGGGCATGCACCCGTACAAGCACCGCGCGGTTGCCTCAGCGCGGCGCACCCTGGTGATCCTTGATGAGATTCACCACGCCGGAGATGCCAAGAGCTGGGGCGATGGCGTGCGGGAAGCCTATGATGATGCGGAGCACCGCCTCGCACTGACTGGTACGCCCTTCCGCTCCGATGACTCGCAGATCCCCTTCGTGCGCTATGAGGAGGACGGGGAAGGCCACCTCGTATCCCGCTCTGATCACACGTATGGCTATGGCGATGCGCTTGCCGACGGTGTCGTGCGCCCCGTGGTCTTCCTCAGCTACTCCGGCGAATCCCGCTGGCGTGATAGCGCCGGTGAGGAACATGCGGCCCGGCTCGGCGATATTCTCAATCCGGAGCAGACAGCCCGCGCCTGGCGCACGGCCCTCGACCCGAAAGGCGAGTGGATCCCCACCGTCTTGCAGGCGGCGCACACGCGGCTGATGCAGATGCGCCGCAACATGCCGGATGCCGGCGGTCTGGTACTTGCTACCGACACGACAACCGCGCGCGCCTACGCCAAGATCCTCAAGCAGATCTCCAATACTCCAGTCTCCGTCATCCTCTCCGATGACCCAGGCTCCTCCGCGCGCATTGCGGAGTTCTCTGAATCCACCGACGAGTGGATGGTGGCCGTGCGCATGGTGTCGGAGGGCGTCGACGTTCCCCGCCTCGCCGTGGGCGTGTACGCCACCTCTGCCTCGACCCCGCTGTTTTTCGCTCAGGCCATCGGGCGTTTCGTGCGCTCCCGCATGCCCGGCGAGACGGCCTCCGTCTTCCTGCCCTCCGTGCCGGTGCTCTTGGGCCTTGCCGAGAACATGGAAAAGCAGCGCGACCACGTCCTGGGAGGGGAGAAGAACCCCGACAAGGAAGGCTGGGACGACGAGCTTCTGGAGGACGCTAACCAGAAGAAGACCGAGCCCGATATGCTCGAGCCTTCCTACGAGTCCCTCGGAGCGGAGGCAGAGTTTTCCGGGCTGCTTTATAACGGCTCGCAGTTCACGACGGGCAATATCACGGACGAAGAGGAAGACTTCCTCGGAATCCCCGGGCTTCTCGACGCCGACCAGGTCAAGGACCTCCTGCGCAAAAAGCAGTCCGAAGAGTTGGACCGCCGCGAGGCAGAAGAGAAGGCGCGCCGGGCTGCGGAAGCAGCGGAGGAACAACGCCGCAAGCTCTACGGCACCCCACATGCACCCAAGCGTGGGGCAGAGGCGTCGTCAAGCAGTGCTGGTTCCCAGCCAGGCGTGGTGGATGAGATTTCCGCGCTGCGCAAAGAGCTCAACACGGTGGTGTCTATCACCGCCCAACGCACCGGGCGCCCGCATGGTGCCATCCACACCGAAGCCCGCAAGGCCTGCGGTGGCCCGCCGACTGCGTTGTGCGACGCCGAGCAGCTGCGGGAGCGCATCGATTACCTGCGCAAGTGGTAGCCGGCGCGGCCGCGCTATCAACTAGTTGGTTGATGAGAAACTCAACCGGCTACGCGATGGAAACGCTGTGAGCGCGAAGCAGGATGGATAGCAGATGGTCTAAAGGCCAATCACCATCCTCGACGCAATCGCCACAGCAGCGTGGCTAGGAAGGAACACACAATGCAGTCCCTCTATAGAGCAGCCATCTTCTACCTTGTCATGGGGTTGAGCGCCGGCGTGTTCTACCGCGAGTTCACGCGCGCGAACGATTTCCCGGAGGGACAGTTCACCCAGCTAGGAGTGGCCCATACCCACCTCTTGGCGCTGGGGTTCATGATGTTCCTCATCTTCCTTGTGGTGGACAAGGTCTTCGCCGTGTCCCGCAACACGAAGCTTTTTAACTCCTTTTTCTGGTTCTACAACATTGGCGTTGTGCTTACCGTTGGAATGCTCATCTGGCACGGTAGCTTAACTGTGCTGGGGGAGGAATCGACCGCGATGATCGCCGGAATCGCCGGCCTCGGACACATCTTCATCACGGTGGGTCTGGCACTCTTCCTCGTCGCACTTGGCCGCGCATTGAACGAGCCCGCTAACCCTGCCGCCGCAACTTCTGTGAGCGCCTAGCTATGCCCGCGGCTACAACAGAATCCAGCACGGTGGCACCAACCCGCCGTGACTGGATAAGCCTTGCGGTTTTATCGGTAGGTCTGGGCCTCATCGTCCTCGACGGCACCATCGTCGGCGTGGCATTGCCCGCCATCATCACGGACCTCAACCTGGATATTACCCAGGCACAGTGGGTCAACAGCCTCTACGCGGTGGTGCTTGCCGCACTGCTACTGTCCACAGGAAAAATCGCGGATAGTTGGGGCCGCAAACGAGCTTTCCTTCTCGGCCTCGCCGTATTCGTAGCAGGCAGCGTGTGGGCTGGTTTCTCCGAAACAGCGGGAATTCTCATCTCGGCACGTGCCGTGCAGGCAGTGGGCGCGGCTTTTATCATGCCCTCCACCCTGTCCACCGTGAACGCCGTATTCCGCGGGAAGTATCGTGCGGCCGCATTCGGCGTCTGGGGCGCCGTCATCTCAGGCGCTGCTGCCGTAGGCCCTCTAGCCGGCGGCGCGCTTACTCAGTGGGTGTCCTGGCACTGGATCTTTCTGGTCAACGTCCCCATCGGCCTTTTCGTGGCCGGTGGAGCGGTCCTTACCGTCCGGGAAACCCGCAACCCAGAGACTCGCCCTGGAGTCGACGTCGACGGCGCGCAGCTGAGCGCGATTGCCTTTGGGGCCCTTGTTTTCGCTGTCATCGAGGGGCCCAGCCTTGGCTGGTGGACACCGCAAGCGGAGCTGACTGTGTTCGGGTGGACGTGGCCTACCACCGCGTCGGTATCCGCTGTGCCGGTGGCGCTACTCATCGCCGCGGTCGGATTCACTTTGTTTATCCGTTGGGAGAAGCACCGCGAAAAGGTTCAGCGCTCCGCACTCTTGGACTTGGGGCTATTTTCCTATCCGACGTTCTCGTGGGGAAATACCACCGCCGGTGCGGTAGCCATCGGGGAGTTCGCCATCATCTTCGTCTTGCCGTTATACCTCATTAATGCGTTGGGCTTAAGCGTAATGTCTGCCGGCCTTGTGCTCGCGGCGATGGCCGTCGGAGCCTTCATTTCAGGTGCAGCCGCACGCCACGTCGCTGGGCGCTTCGGCGCCCCTGGCACCGTACTCATCGGCCTGAGCCTCGAGGTCGTCGGTGCTCTCATACTCGCGCAAATTCTCGGTCCCGACACCAGCGGATGGCTCATCGCGCTGCCGCTTGTGATCTATGGAGTGGGCCTAGGATTCGCTTCTGCGCAGTTAACCGGAACCGTCTTGCGTGACATCCCCGTGGAAAACTCGGGCCAAGCTTCCGCGACACAGAGCACAGTTCGTCAAATTGGTTCTTCCCTGGGAACCGCGATTTCCGGTTCGGTCTTTTCCGTCTCGCTAGCGCTGTCTCTGCCGAAGGCGCTTAATACCATTGGCTTCGATGGTCCGGCTGCGGAAGGAATAGCGGAAGCAGCGCGTCAATCGGCTGGGTCGAGTATCGCTGGGCTGCGTGCGCAGGGTGCCGCCAGTCCCTTCGGAGAGGAGACTGCCGTGTTGGTCCGAGCACTCAGCGACGGTATGAGTGATGCAGCGCGTTGGTCATTGCTGACCGCAGTTGCGTTCTTAGGGCTCGGTTTTATTGGTGCGTTGCAGGTCCGCAAAGCAGCGCAGGGCTAAGCAAGGGGGCGTAGCCCACGGTGTTGGCGCAACGGTTTCAGCGAAACATCCAGCAGCGAAGGGTAGGCTCGGCAGCATTGTGAGAAGAGTGCTCTAGGCCAAAGACAACCTAAGGAGATGGATGATGAAAAAGCTCGTCAACTCGCCGGACAACGTAGTAGCCGAATCAGTAGAAGGCTTCGCGTTAGCCCACGGTGACATTGTGACTCGCAACACGGAACCGCTGTTTGTTGCCCGCGCACAGAAGAAAGAACACGGCAAGGTGGCTATTGTCTCCGGTGGTGGTTCTGGGCACGAGCCTTTGCACGCGGGTTTCGTTGGTTACGGCATGCTGGACGCGGCGGTGCCGGGCGCCATGTTTACGTCGCCTACACCGGATGCAATCCAAGCAGCCACCGAAGCGGTAAGTGCTGGGGCGGGCGTTCTTTACATCGTCAAGAACTATACCGGCGATGTTCTCAACTTTGATACGGCAGCCGAGCTGGCTGACTTCGATGATATTGAGGTCAGCCAGGTCATCGTCGACGATGATGTCGCGGTGGAGGATTCTACGTTTACCGCCGGACGCCGCGGCGTGGCAGGAACCTTGTTGGTAGAGAAGCTGGCAGGTGCCGCAGCCGAGCGCGGCGATGATCTTGCTGCGGTGACAGCGGTGGCTAAGAAGGTAGTGGAGAATACCGCGACCATGGGCGCGGCACTGAGCGCCTGCACGGTGCCGCACGTGGGCAAGCCCTCCTTCGACCTTGGGGAAGACGAAGTCGAACTCGGCGTGGGTATCCATGGCGAGCCGGGCCGCAAGGAAATTCCACTGGTTTCTGCCGATGACGTTACTGATCACCTACTCGACCCCGTCTTGGCAGATCTTAAGCTGAGCGAGGGGGAGCGCACCATCGTCGTCGTCAATGGCATGGGCGCCACCCCGGCCTCTGAGCTGTACGTGGTCTACCGCCGCGTGGCCCAGCGTCTCCAGCAGGCTGGCATCGCCATTGAGCGCTCCCTCGTGGGTAACTTCGTCACCAGCCTGGACATGGCTGGGTGCTCTGTTACCGTCATGCGAGCGGACGACGAGGACCTCGCGCTTTTCGACGCTCCCTGCCACACCTCCGCACTACGCCAAGGAATGTAACAATCTAACTATGACGAATTCTGAAACTCTTTCAAGCGCGTGGGCACAGGAATGGATGAAAAGCTGTGCCGAAGCCGCGCGTGAACACCGTGAGGAGCTCATCGAGCTCGACCGTGCCATCGGCGATAGCGACCATGGAGAAAACGTCGACCGTGGTTTCCGCGCCGTCGTCGACAAGGTTGCTGCGGATATCTCTTCGGATGACTCAACGGTCGCTGATGTACTCAAACTAACCGCGAAGACTCTCATGTCCACCGTCGGCGGAGCCTCCGGCCCATTGTTGGGCACCGCCTTCTTGCGTGCGGCGAAGGCCGCCGGCACCGGTGACATTGATGCTTCTACGACGGCTGCGCTTATTGAGGCCGCCCTCGAGGGAATCATGACCCGCGGCAAAGCAACGGAAGGGGAGAAGACCATGGTCGATGCTTGGGCGCCAGCGGCGCGCGCTGCCCGCGACGCCGCCGATGCCGCACAGAGCCCCGCCGAGGTCTTGCGCGCGGCTGCCGACGCGGCCGCAGCCGGCGCGGACGCTACTATCCCGATGGTTGCGACTAAGGGACGCGCTTCCTACCTGGGCGAGCGTTCTGCCGGGCACAAGGATCCGGGTGCCGCCTCCTCGGCGCTTTTCCTCGCTGCGGCTGCTGACGCCGCCGACACTACTGGGAAGGGGGCGTAGAGCATGGCACAGCCGCGCGTTGGACTCGTTCTCGTTTCGCATTCCGCGAAGCTCGCAGAAGGATTGGCTGAGCTCGCCGCCCAGATGGCCGCTGATGTCACCATCCTTCCTGCAGGTGGCTTGGAAGACGGCAGTATCGGAACGTCCTATGACTTCATCGAAGGCGCTATCAGCCACGCCATAGGTCAAGGTCTCAGCGTTGTTGTGCTCACGGACTTGGGCTCGGCAACGATGACCGTCGAATCGGTTCTGGAGTTTCTGGACGAAGAGCAAGCACTGTTCGTTGATGCCCCACTGGTCGAGGCCACTATCGCTGCGGCAACCGCCGCCCAGCAAGGCGATGATCTGGGGGCAGTTGCTGACGCCGCTAGACGAGCTATCGAGGCTTTAACTCCTCAGCAGCCTGCTGCTCCCGGGACTGTGCGCGAGCAAGACCAAGAGGAAGATCCACATCGATACTCGCTGACTGTGACCATTGCCGATGAAGCAGGACTCCATGCCCGTCCCGCGTCCAAGATCGCTGAAATGGCGGCTGAAGCAGAGGGCGATATCGTCCTTACCTATAACGGTGAGGCAGTAGAGGCAGACTCCGCGATGATGCTGATGTCGCTCGGTGCTTGCCAGGGTGCATCGGTGACCATTAGCGGAGATGTCTCCGATAAGGAAGTCATCGACCGGATTGCCACGGCCATCGAGCTGGGGCTCGACGGTTAGAAGCGTGCCCCGAATGGTGCGGCGTGCGGGCACCGTCCCCCGCATGAAAGGACGCTTCCACTGCCTTCGAATAAGGTAAAGGCAGCGTCCTAGTTGAGTTCTCTTGAAAGCGGGGAATCCATGAACCAGCCCGATTACGTACAGGCTTATCCGAATACTTCCCCTTATTCCTCTGCGGGCTCGCACGCGCCGCCGATAGAACACCCTTCCACGCCGAATCCCCTCGCGCCGTGGGTACTGGGGCTGGCGGTGCTTCCGCCACTCGTCATCATCGTACTGTCACTCTTGTGGGGTGCAGTGGGATTCTTGTCGTCGATGCTGACGATCTTTACCGGATGGTGCGCGGTGGGGTTGGGGATCGTGGCGCTCATCCTCGGATCAGGGCGAAGCCCGGAGCATAGGCGAACCGGCATCACAGTGTCCGGGATGATCATCGGATTCTGCTGGAGTTGCATCGCACCGTTCGTTCCCATGGCCATGATGGTGGTCATGGGACTCAATCCCTAGAGCTGTTAGGAAACCCAGAGCCCTGGAACATACAGAAAGAAAAGTGGCGGCGAGGAAAAGATTTCCTCGCCGCCACTGTCGTGTCCGCGGGCTTAGTCGAGATAGTCTCGCAGCACCTGGGAGCGCGAAGGGTGGCGCAGCTTGGACATGGTCTTGGACTCGATCTGGCGAATACGTTCGCGGGTGACACCATAGACTTGGCCGATTTCGTCTAAAGTGCGCGGCATGCCATCGGTGAGGCCGAAGCGCAGACGAACCACGCCCGCCTCACGTTCAGACAGGGTCGTGAGCACGTCCTGCAGCTGGTCTTGCAGCAAGGTGAAGGAGACCGCGTCGACAGCAATGACGGCCTCGGAGTCCTCAATGAAGTCACCCAGCTGGGAGTCACCCTCATCACCGATGGTCTGGTCCAAGGAGATGGGTTCACGAGCGTACTGCTGGATTTCCAGCACCTTTTCCTCGGTGATGTCCATTTCCTTCGCCAGCTCCAGCGGCGTGGGCTCGCGGCCCAAATCCTGCAGCAGCTCTCGCTGGATGCGGCCCAGCTTGTTGATGACCTCGACCATGTGCACAGGAATGCGGATGGTGCGTGCTTGGTCTGCCATCGCGCGGGTAATAGCCTGACGGATCCACCAGGTGGCATACGTGGAGAACTTGTAGCCCTTGGTGTAGTCAAACTTCTCAACAGCGCGGATGAGACCCAAGTTGCCTTCCTGGATGAGATCCAAGAAGGCCATGCCGCGGCCGGTGTAGCGCTTGGCCAAGGACACCACGAGACGCAGGTTTGCCTCGAGAAGGTGGTTCTTCGCCTTGCGGCCATCACGAGCGATGGCACGCATGTCACGCTTTTCCATGGGGGAAAGCTTGGCGGCCTTGTCGCCTTCGGCACGGGCCTTTTCCATCTCATCCATGCGGTACTGAGCGTAGAGGCCAGCCTCGATTCGCTTGGCGAGGGAGACCTCTTGCTCGGCATTGAGCAGGGCGACCTTACCGATTTGCTTCAGGTAGGCGCGGACAGAGTCTGCCGACGCGGTCAGCTCCGCATCTTTGCGGGCTTGGCGCAGGGCTGCGGACTCATCCTCGTCCCAGACCGAGGAACCATCGTCCTCGTCCTCATCAGCGTCGTCGCCCTCGAGGTCATCATCGTCGTCGCCGAACTCGTCTTCATCATCCATCTCGGCGTTGTCCGGATCGAAATCGATATCGGCATCGTCAGTGGTGTCGGCGTCCAACTCGTCGGTCTGATCCTCGGCGAGATCCTCGGAAGACTTGGCAGCTTCAGGCGACGTTGCCTTTGTGGCTGCTGACTTACGCACAGTCTTCTTGGCCGCCTTTTTTGTGGCCTTTTGTGCAGACTTGCGGGTGGTCTTCTTTGTTGCCTTCTTGGCCGTCTTTTTAGCCGTTTTCTTGGCTGTCTTTTTGGCTGTCTTTTTCGCGGTTTTCTTGGCCGTTTTCTTAGCGGTCTTTTTTGCCGTCTTTTTGGCGGTCTTCTGTGCAGGTGCAGATGCCTCGGAGGTGCTCTCGCCCGCGCCGAGTACCTGGTCTGAAGAATCAGTGGCTGCCACGTACGCCCTTTCGACTTGCTCTCTGAGTGGAAACTATGGGGACGCGCAAGTTAGTCGCGACTAGTCCCCGATGCTAGCCCGCCTCCGAGATGAGCAGGGGAGGCGCGCCGCTGGATATTGGATAATCGACAGCCCAGTATAGATCATTTCTTGCACTAGGCGGTGACTGGGGTCAACTCGGAAATGCTGGCCCCCGGTTGCCTTATGGGCGAATACCTTCTTGTGCTGCCATGGCTGCGCCTACTATACCGGCGCGATTGCGAAGCTGAGCTGCAACGACGGGCGTTTCGATGCGGAGGTGCTCTCCCCACTTGTCAAACTTGCGGGAAATTCCTCCGCCGATGACGAAGGCTGAAGGGTTAAACAGGGCCTCATACTCGTGGAGTACGCGGTTGACGCGCTTCGCCCACTGCTTGGTTTTGAGCCCCTCGCGGTCCTTGACGGCTGAAGAAGCTTGGTGCTCCGCCTCCTTCTCGCCAACGATGAGGTGCCCAATCTCCGTATTGGGGAAAAGCTGGCCATCTAGCAGGAAAGCGGAACCAATACCAGTGCCCAAAGTGAGGAAGATGACGGGGCCGGAGCGCGCAATCTCGTCGCCATAAGCCACCTCGGCGAGGCCGGCCGCGTCGGCGTCGTTAAGCACGGTAAAAGGAACGTCGAGGTATGAGCTCAACAATTCCTGTGCATCCGTGCCGATCCAGGATTTATCAATGTTTGCCGCGCTGCGGATTACCTGGTCCTTTACCACCGCTGGCATGGTAATGCCGACGGGACCGTCCCAGTTCTTCTCTTCGATGATCTGGGCAATCACCTTGGCGACGGCGTCCGGCGTTGCGGGCTGGGGAGTAGCAATCTTGAGGCGGTCACCAACGAACTCTCCCGTTGCGAGGTCGACTTCGGCACCCTTGATGCCAGAGCCTCCAACATCGATGCCGAAGGCGTGGCCTTCGTGCTGCGGGCTCGGTTTCGTGTCCTGGTGCTGTGATTCATGGGCGGTCATACCGACAGTCTATGTGGGCCCGCGCGATGATGCGGCATGATCCGAGGGATGAAAAGGGCAGTAGCGGTAGTGCCGTGCGGTTTGCGGTGCGTGACGCGCTTTTTGGGCTGGCGGTAAGCACAGACTGTGATGAAATTCTTGCGGCCCGCTATAGAGCTGGAATCAGCAGGTCACAGGGGTGAAGGAGGAGTAATAGGGGGTAGGATAGTGCAGGGTTTGGTGCCCCCACGGCGGGGCGAGTGTGACACAGAGGCCAGTCTGGTTTAGGATGCCGTCGATAAATACACATACCTATCGATCTGACTCACAGGGGCAAGCATTATGGCCACGGATTATGACGCACCGCGTCGCCGCGCTGAAGACGACCTCGAGGCCGATTCCCTCGAGGGCCTGAAGGCGGCTGAAAGCGATAACAATGGCATGGATGACGATGGAGAAATCGTCGAGGCCTTCGAACCGCCGTCAGTGGACCTGACCGGTGAAGAGCTCAACGTCACCGTCGTTCCGCGCAAAGAAAACGAGTTCACCTGCTCTGTATGTTTCTTGGTGCAGTCCAACAAGCGCCTTGACCATGAAGAGGACGGCGAGCCAATCTGCATGGACTGCGCCTAGTAGGCCAGTTTCACCGAGGCGTGGCTGAGGCCTTAATTCAAGCCTTAATTGCTGCGCCTTGTAGCTGCTGCGGCCTGCTCGGGGACAAAGGCTGCGAGGAGTTTTTCGGGGTTGGTGGATCCGATGAGCCAGTAGGGCGTTGGATCTTCGGGGTCATCGAGGACGAGCATGACGTGTTCGGGTACCCAGCCGTGTGTGACGAGGAAGGCAGCCGGATCGAGCTGTGGACCGAGCGCGTTGCGGCGTGCAGTGGCCGGCACCGCGGTACTGCGGGCGACAACATCGTTCGGCAGCTGCGCGTCCTTGACGGTGAGCCACCGTGTGCCGTCGGCATCCTGTTCCACCTGCACCACCGTGTTGGACCATGTCAGCAGGACCCACGCGGCGATGGCACTGAGCAGGATGGCGGGGACGATGACCCACATGATTCCACGGTTGAGGCTGACTGTGGCGGTGGAGATCGCTACAACAAAGGCCGTCATCAGCCACCAGTACCACGGCACCCATTGGCGCTCACGGTAGAGGATCACTGGGGAAGCGGCTGGTGCCGAGGGGGAAGCAGACGAAGAACTCGAAGTCATGACCTTCGAGTCTAGCCGTCGGGGAAGGGGAGAGCCCAACACGCAGAGTAGGCGCGGCTGCCAGGCTGACGCGGCTTCCAGCCCTGACGGTTGGGGATGGAGGGGACAAGGTAGGCTGGGCCGCGTGAATGAGCAACACCCTCTCGTAGATCCAGTTAGTCCCTTCGGCGACATTCAGGTCAAGCGCCTTGATAAGGAGCTTCCGCTACCGCATCGCGCTCACGGCGGCGATGCGGGCGCGGATCTCTACGCTGCTCACGACGTTACTTTGCGGCCCGGCGAGCGCGCTCTTGTCGGTACGGGCATTGCCCTTGCCCTGCCGATGGGCACGGTAGGCTTGGTCCACCCGCGCTCGGGCCTGGCGGCCAAGCACGGCATCTCCGTCGTGAATACCCCCGGCACCATCGACGCCGAGTATCGCGGTGAGATTAAAGTATGCCTCATTAATCACGACCCAGAGGAGACCTTTGAGGTCACGCGGGGAATGCGTATCGCGCAGTTGATTGTCCAACGCGTGGAGCTGGTGGGCTTCCAGGAAGTCGAGGAACTTGATGACACCGCTCGTGGCGACGGCGGGTATGGATCAACCGGCGTTAACTAAGTTCAACAAAGCAGACACGGAATGAGGAAGGCTTAAACTATGGCGATGTGGCCCTTTGGAAAAAAGAAGAAGAACTCTGCCGTCCACCAGGAAGAGGCGGCTACCGAGGCCGTGGCCGAGGACACCACCACAGTGAACCCGGCAGCGGAGAACGCAAACGATGGCGCCACTGAGGCCGCTCCCGAGCCAACCACTGGTCTTGTCCGTGAGGATGAAGATGATGCTCAAGCTTCTCTAGCCGTGAAGGCTGTGGCTCACGATGCCATCAACGGCGACATGGGTCCCTACGATGGCGATAATGTCGACATCGCTGAGTTTAACTTTGAGGACTTCTCCGTAGGCCTGTTGGATCTGGGCTCACTGCGCATCCCGCTGCCGAAGGGCTCACAGGTCCAGGTGGAGATGGGCCAGGAAGGCCCGCGCATGCTCCACATTCTCACCCCACACGGCCGCATGACCCCAGTGGCCTTTGCCGCGCCGCGCACGCCGGGGCAGTGGGCGGAGTCTGCGGAGGACATCATCAAAGGCTTGGAAGCCGATGGTTTCGCTGCCCACCCGGAGGATGGCCCGTGGGGTTCTGAGATCGTTGGCAGCAGCGAGAAAGGCGGCATACGCATCATTGGTGTAGAGGGGCCGCGGTGGATGTACCGCCTGACCCTGGCCGCACCTGCCGGCAAGGAAGAGGAATTGGCGCAGCTAGGGCGCGAAGTCGTTGCCCGCACCTTTGTCTACCGCGGTGAGGATCCCATCCTGGCTGGCAGCTCCCTGCCTGTCACGCTTCCGCAGCAGCTGGCTGAGCAAGTTCAGCAGGCGCTGAAGGAACGCCAGCAGCAGGCCGCGCAGGCAGCCAGCGCGGATAGTGCAGCGCCAGCGGACACGGCCACGGAAACAGAAAAGACCGCGGAGTCCCAGGCCCGCGAGCAGTTGCGCGACCTCGAAGACAACGAGAACAAGTAGCGCACTTCAGCCTGCCGGCCAGACCCCTCCGGCACTACCGAAAAGGACCCCTTAAGCACGTGACCAGCCCTACTCCCGAAGAGCGCGAGCCTTACCGCCCCCCGGCGTCTGCGCATGACCCCGATACCACCGAGCGCGCTACTGAACCTGCCCCTGAGCCATCCTCGAATCCTGGCGCCGACATGGCGGCAGGACAAGCGACGGTGTCGCCAGAAGCTGATCCGGAGCCGTCGTTGCTCGACCAGATGGGTGGGCTGACCGGGCTCGTGTCTGCGACCCTGCCCGTGCTGGTTCTCATCCCGGTCAACAACGTCTGGGGGTTGGGGCCGGCGCTTGTTGCGGCACTGGGCGTGGCGCTGGCTATCAGCCTGTGGCGCCTTGCCCGCAAGGAAACCCTGCAACCAGCTTTTTCTGGTCTGCTGGGCGTGGCCATCTGCGCCGGAATCGCGTGGTTTACCGGGGATGCCAAAGGCTATTTCCTCTACGGAATTTGGATGTCGCTCGTGCTGTTCATCGTCGCGATCGTTTCCATTATTCTGCGCTGGCCGCTTGTCGGCGTGGTATGGAAAGGCCTCAACGGTGAGGACATGGGGTGGCGCACAGTGCCACGGGCGCGACGCTCCTATGCCTATGCCACCGCCGGGTGGGCGACGGTGTTCATCGCCCGTTTTGCGGTGCAACGCGCGCTCTACGATGCCGATGCCACCACAACGCTTGGTATCGTCCGCATTCTCATGGGCTGGCCGTTAACGGGTATTGTCACCCTCCTCACTATCTGGATGGTGCGCCGCGCGAATGCCGCCGTGGAGGAAGCACAGGGCAGCGACACTACGTCGCAGGGCGGCGACAACTCTAAGGAGAAGATCCATGACCGCGACTGATCACAACTTTGCGAAAGATCAGAGCGCCGCTGCCGGAAGCCTGAGCAAAGGGCAGTCATTCGACACCACCATCGAACGTATGGGGCACGGCGGTGTCGGAATCGGGGCGGCCCCCGACGGACGCGTGTGCTTCGTCTCGGGTGCCTTCCCCGGCGACCATGTCACGGTGACTGCGACCAAGGTGAAGAAGTCCTTTGTGGAAGCCGCGCTGAGTTCCGTCGTACAACCTGGGCCCTACCGTGTCGAGTCTGTGTGCCCGGCCGCGCAGCGTGGCGCCGGCTGTTGTGACTTCGCTGAGCTCGATCCCGCGGCGGAGCCAGACATCAAGGTCGCAGTCTTGCTCGATCAGCTGCGCCGCGTGGCTCACATCGAGGATGCTCCCGACGTCGAGACCATCGATGTGGCACCGCATCGCGGGTGGCGTACGCGGGTGCGGTTGGGCGTCGACAAGCAGGGCCGTGCTGGTCTGCGCAAGCGTGGCTCCACGGAGCTCGTCACCGACGTTGCGTGCAGCCAGCTGATTCCGGGGCTCGTCGACGGCCTAGTGGGGCCTGATGCCCGTACCTTTAATCCAGGTGCAGAGGTAATCGCGGTCATGGATAGCGACGGCAATAGGCACGTCGTGGAAACCCGGAAGGCGCCGCGGGGGCGGCGAATCGAGACCATTCGAGAGGTCATCGAGGCGCCAACTGAGAATGTGGTGCAGCGTGCTGACGGCCACGAGTTCCGCTTCCCGCCCACCGCTTTTTGGCAGGCGCACGTCGGAGCACCGGACGTTTACACCAGCCTTGCACGCGAGTGGCTCGGCGCAGAAGGCCACGGGAACGGCGGTGAACCTGAGGCAGCGGACGAGCCCGCTGTACATGCAGTGGCCTGGGATCTGTATGGCGGCGTTGGTCTGTTCGTTCCCGCGCTCGCAGATGTCACCACACCCCAGGGCGGGCACACGGCCGTGTATTCCGTCGATTATTCGCCCGCAGCAGCGGCGCCGCAGCCGGGGCTCGCAGGCATTGACGTGCACTTCCGCACCGCCAAGGTGGAGCAGGTGGCCAGCCAGCTTCCGCAGCCGGCGTCGGTGATTTTGGATCCGCCGCGTACCGGTGCTGGCAACGACGTGGTGGCCGCTGTCGCCGCGGCAAAGCCGCAACGCATCCTGCATATCGGTTGCGATCCCGCTACGTTCGCCCGGGACTTGGCTGCTTGGTCGGAGCATGGTTACCGCGCGAAGCGCCTCGCCATGGTGAATGCTTTCCCCGGAACGCATCACTTTGAAACCCTGGCACTCCTGGTTCCACTGGCCTAGGGCGCACAGGGGGCGCCGCGGGAGTGGTCGGGCAATGATTGACGCGTCACGCGTGTCAACGGGTACGGTGGTAAAGAAGAAAACGATCGATGAAGGGGTTTAAGGCAAGCTCTATGGGCATTCTGGATTCCATTCAATCACCAGGCGATCTTAAAGCCCTGAGCAAGACGCAACTGGTTGAGCTCGCGGCGGAAATCCGTCAGCGCCTTATTGAGAAGGTGTCCGCTACAGGCGGCCACCTAGGCCCTAACCTGGGCGTCGTGGAGCTCACGGTGGCGATCCATCGCGTCTTCGATTCCCCGCGCGATCCCATCGTCTTCGACACGTCACACCAGTCCTACGTGCACAAAATGCTCACGGGCCGCGCCTCCCAATTCGATACTCTGCGTCAGAAGGGCGGTTTGTCCGGCTACACGGATCGCGCAGAGTCAGAACACGATTGGACCGAATCCTCGCACGCCTCGGCAGCGCTATCCACGGTGGACGGGCTCTCCAAGGCTTTCAAGATTCGGGGTGAATCCCACCGCAATGCCGTGGCGGTCGTGGGCGATGGCGCCCTTACCGGCGGCATGTGCTGGGAAGCCCTCAACAACATTTCTGCCGACAAGGACCGCAACGTTGTCATCATCGTTAATGACAATGGGCGTTCCTATTCGCCGACGATCGGTGGCCTCTCAGAGAATCTGGGGCGCATTCGTGCGCAGCACGGATACGACGAGTTCATGGCGCTGGGCAAGAAGCGCCTCAAGTCCATGGGTTGGGTAGGCGAGCGCACCTTTGATGCATTGCACGCGGTCAAGGAGGGTGTGAAGTCGACCGTCATGCCCACGGAGATGTTCCCGGAGCTGGGCATCAAGTACATTGGCCCGATTAACGGCCACGACATTGAGGCAGTTGTGCGGGCGCTGAGCTACGCCCGCGACTATGACGGTCCCATCATCGTGCACACGGTCACCGAGAAGGGGCATGGCTTTGCTCCTGCGGTCAACGAGCCGAAGGACCAGATGCACTCCACCGGCGCCATCGACCCGGTCACCGGTGTATCTAAGGGACAGAAGCAACCGGGGTGGACCGCGGCGTTCTCGGAAGAATTGATCAAGGCGGGCCACGCCCGCGAGGACATCGTTGCCATTACTGCCGCCATGGCTGGGCCGACGGGGCTAACCCCCTTCCAAGAGGAGTTCCCGGAGCGCTTTTTTGATGTCGGCATCGCTGAGCAGCATGCCATGGCTTCTGCATCCGGTCTGGCGCTGGCCGGGATGCACCCGGTGGTGGCGGTGTACTCTACGTTCCTCAACCGTGCGGTGGACCAAGTCATCATGGACATTGCGCTGCTCAAGCTGCCAGTGACCATTGTCCTCGACCGCGCCGGTGTCACGGGCTCTGATGGCGCTTCACACAACGGTGTGTGGGATATGGCGCTCATGAGCATCGTCCCCGGCATGCGCATCGCCGCCCCGCGCGATGGTGCCCGCCTGCGGGAACTCTTTAACGAAGCCATCGCAATCGAGGATGGCCCGACCGTGGTGCGCTTCCCCAAGGGCAACCTCCTTGATGACCGCGACGAACTCAAGCGGCTCGATGACGGGGTAGACATCCTGAGCTATTCCGATGCTGCTGCCGCTACGGAGGAGGCTACTGATGTGCTTATCGTCGCCATCGGTGCCATGAGCGCGCGTTCCCTGGGTGCAGCTGAGCTGCTCGAAGCCCAAGGCTTCAACGTGACCGTCGTGGACCCGCGCTGGCCGGTACCGGTACCGCAATCCATCATCGCGTTGGCGGCCGATCACGATCTCGTGGTGACGGTGGAGGATGGCATCCTGCGGGGCGGTGTGGGGTCCATGGTGGCCGAGGCCCTCGACGCCGCCGATGTGGACACTCCAGTACACAGGCTCGGCGTACCCGGCTGCTTCCCCAAGCATGCCAGCCGTGGAGAAATCCTCGAGGACTTTGGCTTGACCCCGGAAGGCATTGCGAACTCAGTGCGTGAGTGGGTAGCTGCACGCGATGCTGAGGAGTCTGCTAAGAGCGCGGGGGAGTAGGGCGCATCCGGGCTAACCCGCGCTGCAGGAGCGGCGTGGCCAGCTCGACTTGCCAGTCGCGCGCGCCCTGGGAGCGCAGGAAATCGGGGAGATCGGCATCTTCCGCGATCTCCCCCGCGACGCCGCCTTCTGGCCCGAACGCTGCCCACACCGCTGTACGTATCAGACTGGGTTTGAGGATCAGCTCGTAGCTCATGCGCAGTTCGTCACCGAGGTCCTCGAAGTCATGGCGGATCTCGCAGTAGAGCTGCCACAGCTCGGGAAAATCCCGGTTAAATACTGATTTGGAGGGCACCGGGCGGGGGCTGCGCAGTGGCTTTGGCCACTCCTGGCGCGGGCTGTCCAGCGCAGTCGTGACGGCATCGAGCCAGCGCAACGTAGCCCCACCGCGGCGGCGGGGGAAACCTTTAATCTGATTGATGTCGTGCGGGGTGCGAGGCACGCGGCGCGCTATGTCCACGAGCACGCGGTGCGGCAGCACCCGGTTGGGGGCGATGTCCTGGGAACGTGCGATGGATTCGCGGCGTTGCCACAACTCGCGAGCCACGGCGAGCTGTTCGCGTGTGCGTAGCGAAGACACACCTTTCAGCTCCCGCCACGTTCGAGGCTCAGGGCCGGTAATCCCGGCATGCTCGTCCACGATCCGGTCGAATTCTTCAAAGGCCCAGTCGAGTTTGTCTTCTTCCGCAAGGATGTCTCGCAACGTCACAGCAAGTTCGTTGAGCAGCTCCACGTCGAGCGCCGCGTAGTTGCGCCATGTCCGGGGAATGGGTGTTTGGGACCAATCGGAATCGCCGTAACCCTTTTCCAGTTCGACGTCGAACAGCTCCAGCACCATCGCCCCCAGGTTGGGATGCGCAAAACCGGCGAAGCGGGCGGCAAGCTCGGTATCGAACAGTGTTCCGGGGTGTAGCCCCAGCCAGGCCAGACAGGGAAGATCAGAAGGGGCGGCGTGGACTACCCAGTCCTGGCCGTTGAGCACCGGCGCTAGCGCGGAACTCAGTTCATGCCGACGATTCTCCGGGGCAAACAAAAGCGTGCCTGCGCCTTCCCGGCGAATTTGCACTAGAAAGGCGCGGTCATCGAAGCGGTAGGCCGACGCGCGTTCGGTATCAATTGCGAAGGGTCCAGTCCCCGCGGCCAGGCGCGCGGCACCCGCCTGGAACTCACGGGGAGAAAGCAGGACTTTTGGCGTGCCGTCGGCGGGGACCTGGCGCAGTTCGCTCATGTTAGCGCCCGAGCTCGGTGACGCCCTCGGGCGGCAGGCCTGCGACGAGAGAAAGCACCTGTGCAAAAGCCTCGACGTGTGGGGCAAGATCCAGGTCGGCTGCAGTCCAGGACGCGCGCATTTCCAACTGATAGGCGCGCGGAGGGCCTCCGATCTCGCCGAAGCGCACCGAAGCAGTCGAGGTGACAGTACCTCCGAGGTTGGTGTGTGTTGCCTCGCGCACGTCGAGGGATTCGGTGAGCCACTCCCAGGCGACGTCGGGAAGCAGCGGGTCCCCGGCTACGGCATCCTCCAAGTCTGCCTGGATGTAGGCCACCAGGCGCATCGCACCTTCCCAGGCTTCCTCAGCGCCTGGGTCGTGCAACAGGATAAGGCGGCCGAAGGCATCACCCTCAGAGTCGGTGGGGATAGCCTCCTCCTGCTCGTGACGCTCAACCTCCAGGCCAATGGCATGGCTGAACGGGGCCAGTCGCTGCGGGGGTCGGATGGTGCCCAAGGTGATTTCTGGGCGCAGCTGCGCAGCGTGGAGGGACTCGACGGCCTCCGTGAAGGCAGCCGGAGTGCTCGGTTCTGCGGGGCGCGATTCGGCGGGAGAGGCGGCGGCGCGATCGTGCAGGTTGGTCGGTGCCCCTGCAAGGTTGCGCGAAGAAACGTCGGAATTGCTCACGGGGTTCAAGGTATAAGCTCCGCCCGTGTGGCGGTGGAAGGCGCGCCGAAAGGCTAGTGGCGCGCGAGGGCGTCTCCAACTTATGATGGATAAGAAACTTTGTCGGTTGAAAAAAAGGAGAGAGGCATGTCGAAGGTCAACTTCGCCGAGCTCAACAAGGTCCAGCGCTACTCGCAGCACGCGGTGTTCCAGGTCATCCCGGGGGCGCTGGGCACTGAGCGCGAGGAGATCGTCGCGCAGGCGCAGAAGTTCTTCTCTGAGCTCGAGGAAGCAGGCGTGGTTATCGTGCGCGGTATCTACGATCTGTCCGGAATGCGGGAGAGCGCTGACTTCATGATCTGGTGGCACGCTGAGGAATTCGCCGACATCCAGAAGGCCTTCGCGGACTTCCGCCGCGAGACCGTCCTGGGCCAGGTCTCTGAGGTGACGTGGGTAGGAAACGCCTTGCACCGCCCGGCGGAGTTCAACAAGTCCCACCTGCCGTCCTTCATCATGGGCGAGGAGCCCGGTGAGTGGATTTCCGTCTACCCCTTCGTGCGCTCTTACGACTGGTACACCATGGACGAGGAAAAGCGCCGCCGCATCCTCATGGAGCACGGCATGCAGGCGCGTGATTATCCGGACGTGCGCGCGAACACCGTGCCGGCCTTCGCGCTGGGTGACTACGAGTGGATCCTGGCCTTTGAGGCCCCGGAGCTGCACCGCATCGTGGATCTGATGTACCTCATGCGCTACACCGAGGCGCGCCACCACGTGCGCGAGGAGATTCCCTTCCACACCGGTCGCCGCGTGAAGGATGTGGCTGAGCTCATCGCGATTTTGCCTTAAAGGGTCGTTATAGCGCCGGAAGCCGGTTGAGGGTTTAGTCCTCGACCGGCTTTTCTTCTAGGTTGAGGCAGATGGAATTGATGCAGTAGCGCAGGTCCGTCGGCGTATCGTATCCCTCGCCTTCGAAGACGTGGCCTAGGTGGGACTCGCAGTTGGCGCACAGCACTTCAATGCGGCGCATGCCCAGTGAATTGTCCTCGCGCTCAATGACGGCGTTGCCAGCCAAAGGGGAGAAGAAGGACGGCCATCCGCAGTGCGATTCAAACTTTTCCGTGGAGCGGAAGAGCTCGGCGCCGCAGGCTCGGCAGGAGTACACGCCTTCGGTGGTGGTGTTGGTGTATTCGCCGACGTGCGGTGCCTCGGTGCCGGCCTCACGCAGGACGTGGTACTCCTCAGGACTCAGGCGCTGGCGCCATTCGGTATCGGCAATGAGCTTGAAATCAGTCATGCGGGAATCTTATCGCTCGACTGAGCTTGCCGGCTAGCCCCTCGTTCCGCGCTCCACCAGCCGGCCACGGAGGCAGCGGTCACGACGATGAGCAGGCCCCACCCGATGGTGGCGATGAACACGCTCATCCAGTGCGCGGCGGTGGGCATGCTGGACGACGTCCACTCGAGCGGCGCCAAGAATAAAAATGCGGCCAACCATGCTCCCCACGTGTGGAAGACCGAGCGGCCCAGCACCACCGTAAACAGCATTGGGATAAGCCACATGGAGTAGTATTGCTGTCCCAAGGAGGAAAGGAAGAAGATCCCGACCATGATGGCACCACTTGTGCTCAGCGCCCAGAAGGTCGGCTCGCTGTCGCGCCAGCGCAGCAGACCGAGGATCGCCACTGCGGCTAGCGCCGCGAAAAGGATCCAGATGGGGTAGTAGATGACGCCGGGGAGATCGAAGTAAGCGCGCACGCCCGGCCATGAGGCGTTGGCGTAGTCGCGCGTGGTGGACAGGTAAGGAAGAAGGTTGGCGCGGAAGCCTTCCGCGCCCGGAACGAACGGCCATGCAGCAACGTTGCTCCCCAGCGGTATAGCCACGCCCAAACCTAAGGTGAGCCAGCGCTTGCGCACCAAGGCGAGGAAGAGCAGCGGGGCAAATTGCGGCTTAACCAGAATCGCCAGACCGATGCAGAGTCCAGCGGCCCATCCGTGTTTATCCAACAAAGCCAGGAACGCCACCATCGCGAGCAGCAACAAGCCATTGATGTTGGTAAAGACCAACGTGTTGATGACTGATTCGGTAGCGAAGGCTGCGGCGATGCTGACCGGCCACAGCGGGCCCCGCAGGCTGTGACCTACGAAGCGGGTCAGCAGGGCCAAGGCAGCGACGATGGCAGCGGCGTTGGCCAGAATGAAGGCGATGCGCGCGTGTTCCTCAGACACGAGTCCTAAGGGAGACAGCAGGACGGTGGCCCCTGGGTTATACAGGTAGAGCGGTTCCACGAAGGAATAGTTCTGTTCATAAACCGGGTTGCCTTCCCACAACCTCCGGATCGCGCGGTAGACGGTGCCGAAGTCATCAGTCACCGAGCCGTTAACAGCGAGCACGAACACGCGGTGAAGGACTAAAACGATGGCGGCGGGCCAGGCGGCGGCCGTCCACAGTCGCGCGGAAGCTGGGGATGAGGGAGCCGGAGAAGTCACGGCAGCAAAGTTTACGGGGTTTGTGCGCGCCGGTAGCGCAGAAACACCGTGCTGTCGACGGTGTCGACGTTCTCCAGCTCGAGCTTGAGCGCGGGGGAGGTGGCCTCGCCGTCGACGACGGGCTTTTCGACGGAAGGGGAAAGGTGCGGATCGAGCGTCAGATAAAGCTGGTCGACGAGGCCTTCTGCGATAAAGGCGGAATAAACGGATGGGCCACCTTCGCAACTGATGCGGCGCGCGCCTAGAGCGTGAAGAGCTGAAACAGCCTCGCTCATGGTTCCGGTACCTGTGCTGATGACTTCGGCACCGGCGTCGGCCAAGCGCCGTGCCTCGGGCGAAGACGCGCGCTCTGCCGGGGTAAGCACGATGGGGCCTGCTGCAATGAAATCCTCGAAACCGGCAAAATCGAGGGAGTGGCTAAGCACGGCGAGGCGCGTGCTTGTCGACGGCCCATATTCCTCCGCCTTCACCGTGGCTGAGCCGACGACGGCAATATCGGACCACTCGCGTAAAGCCGCCAAGAGCTCGGCGTCAGTGTCGTTACCCATGGGACCGGAAGTGCCATCGATGGTGGCGGAGCCGTGGAGCGTACTCACCGCAATCAAGCGGATTCCTTCTCGGTCTGGCCCCAGTAGGCGTTCTATCAGCGCAGTGTCACTCATGGCGCCCCACGGTACCGCAAAGGGTGGCTACTGCCTGGGGAAGTGGATCTCATGCCATTAGGCGCGCTGGAGCCGCCATGTGCCGAAGCGCAGCGCGCAGGCTCCCCAATGGAGCAATAAGAGCACCAAGAGAACGAAGGACAACCGGTGCCAGCCTTCATTCCATGAACCTAGGCACAGTGTTCCGACCGGGAAGGTCGAGCCCCACCAGCCGGGGCTGTAGGGAGTCCACTCGAAGACCGCTCGGTAGAAGCAGTACATTGCGAATGCGACGCAGGGTGCTCCAATGGTGAACATGATGATGCCGTAGAGGTGGGCGTCAAAAAGCAGTGTCGAGGCTGCCGTTGACTGTCCAACCACGCCGAGCGGGATCCACGCTGTCCCTGCAGCTGCCCCGCGCGGCCTTTCTCGGCGTTGTACAAGGGACCAGTAACAGTAGGCGAATAGTGGAATTGCGGTGATGAACGTGAGGAAGAAGCATAACTCGCCGGCAAAGTGGTAGAACTGCCCGTGGTTGATAGCCAACTGACCTGCGGAGGTCGCCGCCACCATGGGAGAAACAAGTGCCAGGCCCCAAGGAAAAGCGGGCTTGTCGTAGAGGTGCGGCTGTTTGAACAACCCCCATAGCTGCCACAAACAGACCACCACCGATAGCGGTGCACCAATCCACCAACTTGCCAACTGGAAGGCATCGCTTCCGGTAAGCGCGGTCCATGCCGAGCCGCACGCCAGCAGCCCCATCGTGTACATGCCCCACGCCGCCATGTTCTGGTGCCGGGGAGGCTCATTCTTCGTCCCCGCGGTAACAATCACCAGCAGCACCGCTGCGATAAAAGCGAAGACGAACTGCGCTACGCCTAAACCATGCAACCCCGACAAAGTCGATGCAATCGAGGTACCCATCAAGGCACCGGCCCAGGCCGGGCCGCACTTTGGCAACCGCATAAAATCACCCTATTCCTGCACTTGTTGCTATCGAACCCTTATGGAGCAATCGGATAAGTGTGCGAGGGGGACAGGTTCAATGTCATGCAGTCTTGTGTAACCGTGCCGTGTCCCCAACGCGTCGAGGTTTTCGTCTAGCCCTTGTGGCCAAGATGAGGCACAATGAGAAAACGCCCCCGCGAGAAACCATTAATGTAGATTTATAATCCACATAGTATCCACGCGAAGGCTTGTGCCACATGCTGCAGGTCTCTGACCTGCAGTTATGATGGTGGTTCTAGCTGGGATTGAACCAGCGACCTTTCCGGTGTGAACGGAACGCTCTCCCACTGAGCTATAGAACCTCGGTGCAGCACTTAAGGTACACCGCGCGTGTAGTAACCCCCTAATCGTCCAGCTCAAACGCGCTTTAAGCTGTATGTGTGGGCGCTGGCTGTCGTGGTGGAATCGGTAGGGGGTCTCTTGTTGTCATCGCCGCCGCTCGCTGTAACTGCAGTCTCAATCACACTGATGTAATCCGCAGGCTTTGGGGAGTCTGGGGATTAGTGCCGTGGGCTGCGGATTTGGAAACTACGGCGGCGCACGATAAAGTTTCTTCTCGCACCACGGCATACCGGCCGGGAACGTGCAATGCGGATGTAGCGCAGTTGGTAGCGCAT
>NZ_KV796793.1:87556-88421 GCF_001809235.1 Corynebacterium sp. HMSC072A04
TCGCGAGTTCGAGTCTCGTCATCCGCTCCAGCACATGTAGTGTGTGAGGCGGTATCGCCACGGTGGAATGGCCGAGTGGTGAGGCAACGGTCTGCAAAACCGTGCACACGGGTTCGATTCCCGTTTCCACCTCAAATGCTGGCGCCCAAACAGGGCGCTGCGAGCGCGTTTAGCTCAGCGGGAGAGCGCTTCCCTGACACGGAAGAGGTCACTGGTTCAATCCCAGTATCGCGCACAAGGACTTTGTCCTAGAAACCGGGCCTGGTTTCGAATGCGGATGTAGCGCAGTTGGTAGCGCATCACCTTGCCAAGGTGAGGGTCGCGAGTTCGAGTCTCGTCATCCGCTCCAAGACTTTCTTGACGCCAAACTTTTTGGCATAAGTGAGTGGAGGGTCTTGATAAATACATATGCGCGATTAGCTCAGTGGGAGAGCGCTTCCCTGACACGGAAGAGGTCACTGGTTCAATCCCAGTATCGCGCACAGGGTTTCCATTTGGAGCCCGCGACGAGCGAGAGCTCGTCACGCGGATGTAGCGCAGTTGGTAGCGCATCACCTTGCCAAGGTGAGGGTCGCGAGTTCGAGTCTCGTCATCCGCTCCGGCGAAAGTGTCCCCCCATGACGGAGGGGCACTTTTTTATTTTCTTCGCCCTTGCCTCATTCACGGTAGATAGTGGCACAAAATCGCAGATTTTTGATGCCTTGTTTACCGTGAGCGCTCAGGTTGGATAAGTTTGCCCGGGAGGTTGCCTGGGAGATGTCCAGGTTTGAGGTGGGGGCGTGTTGGAAGGGGACTTTTCCCCGTCGGTGGCCGAGCTTTTCGCCAGCCATTTATGGGCTTAAGGGACATTTCGTGTGGATTTGCG
>NZ_KV796794.1:0-809 GCF_001809235.1 Corynebacterium sp. HMSC072A04
ACGGAGTGTCGTCGATAAATAACCATTTGATGCGCGCGTGCGGAATTAACAACGAAATACCGCTAAAACAGACAACATATGGGGTGCACAGAAACACATATAAGTTCTGCGGAAAACCTATAGGGTGCGTCGCTAAAAACCGCTGTGCGCGAAAAACATAAAGGGTTTACGGACCCGGTCCCAGACCCCTCAATACTCTGAGCCGGAAGAATGGAAAGTGGAAGGTTGATGTATCCCCACTATTTATTTTTTCCGTTTTTCGGAGTACATCGGGAGCTACAACTGCGGACCAGCTCTGTGTGAACTAGATGAGAAGGCGCAGCAGCGAATCATCGACGCTGGACAGTTGGTGCTGCGGGCACGCGAGCGGCACCCCCAGCGGTCACTCGCGGAGCACTACAACCCGTTATCGATGGACCCAATTCTGCTCAAGGCTCACAACAACTTGGACCGGGAAGTCGATAAGGCTTTCGATGTGGCACGCAAACTCACCAACGAGCGCCAGCGCCAGGAGCTACTGTTCGCCAGCTACGGGGAGTTGGCGAGGGGCTATGTCTCCTCGCTTTCATCAAAATCGAAACCACCAGCAGGGTCGTTCCCCGTGCGGGTGATTTTGATCGGTCCCGCTGCTGGGTGTAGAACCCTGTCGCTGGCAACGCCGGGAACTATGACTGTGCCCGACGAGAACACGTCACTGCCATAACGCGGCTCACGGTAGACGAACATGGGTCGTTCACTACTACTGGTGGATTTCGGTTTTGGTGGTGGGGGGATTACCGCCGCCGGCCTCGATTTTTCCGTTGAGGAGG
>NZ_KV796795.1:0-230 GCF_001809235.1 Corynebacterium sp. HMSC072A04
ACCTTCTGCTCATGCGCGAGGGAGGCCTCAAAGGCATCGAGCGGGGTGGCGGCCTTGACGGAGCCGACCTGGATATCCTCCAGCTCGACGCGGTAGCCGCGGTCCAGCAGGTGCTCAGCAAATTTCTGTGCGTGCTCGCGCTCTTCCTCTGCCTGCTTGAAGAACCAATCGCGCATGCCCGGGAAGGACAGGTTGTCCATCTCGTAGGCCAGCTGGGTGTAAATCAGGGC
>NZ_KV796796.1:0-17705 GCF_001809235.1 Corynebacterium sp. HMSC072A04
TCAGGTGTCTACCAAACAGGGGTCATGTCCGGGTGTTGGAGTCGATTAATCCGGCGGATTTGTTGGATGCGGCAGGTCAGGTGTTTTCAACCAAGCGCATGGGGGTTCTAAGCCTGCGGTGGCGACCAATGTGGTGGTCACCTTGGATGAGTTGGACCAGATTGTGCGCGGTGAGGGCGATGATATTGAGCTTGTGCTGACTAATGGTGGGCGGATGACAGGGCCCGGGAGTTTGTCACCTATAAGTTTGCTGAGGTGGGGTATGTGACGTTGGTGCATCCAACGATTGGGCCGGTGTGGTTGCATCGGGTGCGGCGTTTGGCTGGGTTTGAGCAGCGGTTAATGGCTAGTGCGGAGCATCCGACGTGCGCGCGTGAAGGGTGTAATAAGCCGGCTGATTATTGCCAGGTGCATCATTTGGTGCCGTGGAAAGCTGGTGGGGCGACGGATCCGCCGAATTTGACGATGTTGTGTGCTTATCACAATGGCATCAATGATGATGACCCGGATAAGCCGACTGGTGCTGGCTATGTCTTCCGGTTGCGGGGCGGGGTGGATTATGTGCCACCCTGGGCGGAGCCGATTACTTCCCAGTCGGCGTACCAGGCAGCGCAAGCAGCCTTGAGGCAGCAGGCCAACGGGGGCTTAGTGGGCGGAGCGCCACCCGATACTTAAAACCGTAGGCCCAAACTAACGCCGAAGCGGAAGCCACCGAGGTGGCTCCCGCAATATCGGCGATCCCACAGGGCTGTGCGCGTGAGTTTTGCGCACACGCGGTGCGGCTGGGATTAGTTCGTGAAGACCTGAATCTGCTCAGTCTCCGGGTTGTAGACAATGGAACCGCCCTGGAACTGCACGCGGACTTCCTTGCCGAAGCCGGTGGGGAGTTCGTCGGAGGTCGGTAGGCCGAGCGTCGCCGCGTTGTTGCCCGAGGCCCATTCCTTCGCGATGCGTCCCACCAGCGCGTGCGTACCGGTCTCTTCGGAGCTCAGCACGACGCCGTTCTGGAAGAGCTGGTAGATGATGCCGGCCGACTCATCCGGACCGCCAACAGCCAGGCCCAGAGCCGGGCCGAAGGCGTTAAGGACTGCCGTCCACGTTTCCTTCAGGCCCTCGTTCTTGCTCAGGGAAAGCACCTTGGTCACGATCCCCGGGATCTGCTCCACCGGCAGGCCATTGACCGTCTGGTTCATGTCAACCTGGTGCTCGGAGCGGGCATACATAATGGCGAAGAGGGTGCCAGCCAGGCCGACTAGTGCGGTGATGGTGCTCATCGGGATTTCAGTATCGCCCAGCGAGGACGTTGCCTCCTGTGCGGGAGCTGCCGGTGCAGGAGCGGAAGGCGCGTGGTTGTCGTTCGGCGTGGAGTCGGAGGTATCCGGCGTAGGGGTATCCACGCTGCCCCAGTCCGTGGAGGTCGAACCAGACGCGCCCGACTTGATGGCGAGGTACTTCTTATGCGCTGCCGCACGGATCTGCGGCCAGCGGGCAATGGTGTACTGGCCCGGGCACGCGGTGTAGTGAACGTCGCTGTGGCCGAAGAAACCGTAGACTGGGGCATCCGAACCGGCCGGGTACTTCGAGCCGCGGAAGTTCTCCGCCGAGCGCAGGGAAACGCGGGAGGTCGGATCAACACCGGAAATCGCGCCCTTCCAGCCGGCAAGATCGGTGACGGACTCCAGCAAGGCTTCCGTTGGCTGAGCCGTCTCGTAGTTACCAATCATGGAAATGCCCCACGTATTCCGGTTGAAGCCACCGATGTGGGCGCCCTGCACGGCTTCGTCGAGCCCGCCGTAGCGGCCCTCGTAGATGGTGCCGTACTTATCCACCAGCGCGTTGTATCCGATATCGCACCAGCCCAGGTTCTGGGCGTGGTACTTGTACGCGGCGCGCACCTGTGCGGCCGCCTGCGCGCGGGTGTAGTTATTGGAGCCCGCGGTGTGGTGCAGCGCAATGGCCTTGACGCCGTCATCATAGTCAGCACCCTTGCAACGGATGCTCTCATCCGCGCCCCAACCTGCGCGCGAGACCACGCGCGGCATGCCGTCGGTCTCAGCGGTCGGCTCAATGACCTCGCCCTCCTGGGCGTTGCCGTCCATGAAGACAGCCTCGAGGCCTTCCACGTCGCTATTGGCTGGAAGCTCTTCGGTCTCAGCGACGGGGGCGATGTCGCCGACGTTGAAGGAGGCGTCGTCAAGCGCGGCGTCCTCAACGGGGGTTTCGGTGAACTCTTCGTCCAGGTTCGACCCGGTCACCAGATCCACATTGTTGATGGAGACCTGCACGTCGTTGGTATCGCCTACGAAGATGAGCTCGGTGCCGTTCGTGGCGGAGGGGTCATCGTTGTTGTAGGACATCGCGTCCATGTCGTACCACTCGGACCAGGACCCGTCTGGCTGCTTAGCGCGGACGAAGGCCGCGACGTCGCGCGAACCCTTCCACGTGACGGCGAAGGAGGAGAAAGTCTCATCGCGGTGGAATTGCTTGACGGCGCGCGGGCCTTCGCCCTCGCCCTGGGCGGCGATGGCCGGGTCATCCACCACGACCGTTTCGCCGGACCCGAAGGATTCGGAGGCCGAGCTCACTTCGATGGGGCCGCTGCCCGCTTCCTGCGTTTGGATAAGGGTTTGGCCGCCCACGGCTGCGGCAGCGACCACAGCGATCGAGGTGACCGTAGCGATAACCGGCGTCGACCACGTCGATTTCGCGGGAACAAGACGACGTTTGAGGTGCACTGTTACTCCCTAGGATGGTGTGCGCCACGAGGTTAAGAGGAGCGCAAAAAGTTAACTAACGGGACAGATGTTACGCCAGTTGTTGGAGTGAAAGAAGGTGTGACACGCGAGTTTTCTCGCTTGGGTGTCACCCGCCGTTCTGTGCGTGTTACTGCTTTAAGCTGATGGCCATGACTGCATATGACCTCATCGTTGTTGGATCCGGATTCTTTGGCCTGACCGTGGCCGAGCGCGCAGCCTCCCAGCTGGGCAAGAAAGTGCTCATCGTCGAGCGCCGCGAGCACCTTGGCGGTAACGCCTACTCGGAGGCCGAGCCGGAGACCGGCATCGAGGTTCACAAGTACGGCGCGCACCTCTTCCACACCTCGAATAAGCGCGTGTGGGAGTACTGCAACCAGTTCACCGATTTCACCGATTACCAGCACCGCGTCTTCGCCATGCACGATGGCACGGCCTACCAGTTCCCCATGGGCTTGGGCCTGATTAACCAGTTCTTCGGCCGCTACTACTCGCCGGATGAGGCGCGCCAGCTCATCAAGGAGCAGGCTGGTGAGTTTGCCGTGGATGAGGCGAAGAACCTGGAGGAGAAGGCCATCGCGCTCATTGGCCGCCCGCTCTACGAGGCCTTCATTCGCGATTACACCGCAAAGCAGTGGCAGACCGACCCGAAGGAGCTGCCGGCCGGCAATATCACGCGCCTGCCGGTGCGCTACACCTTCAACAACCGCTACTTCAACGACACCTACGAGGGCCTGCCCGTCGACGGCTACGCAGCCTGGCTGGAGAAGATGGCGGAGCACGAGCTTATCGACGTCCGTCTCAACACCGACTGGTTCGACGTGCACGAGGAGGTGCGAGAGGCGTCGCCAAGCGCGCCGGTGGTCTACACCGGCCCACTGGATCGCTACTTCGACTTCGCCGAGGGCGAGCTGGGCTGGCGCACGCTGGACTTCGACCTGGAGGTGCTGGAGACCGGTGACTTCCAGGGCACCCCGGTGATGAACTACAACGATGCGGACGTGGACTACACCCGCATCCACGAGTTCCGCCACTTCCACCCGGAGCGCGCCGATAAGTACCCCAAGGACAAGACGGTGATCATGAAGGAGTACTCGCGCTTTGCCGAGAAGGGCGATGAGCCGTACTACCCGATTAACACCCCGGAGGACCGCTCCAAGCTGGAGGCCTACCGCAAGCTCGCCGCCGCCGAGGCCCGCGAGAACCAGGTCCTTTTCGGCGGCCGCCTGGGCACCTACCAGTACCTGGACATGCATATGGCCATCGCGTCCGCGCTGAGCCTGTTCGATAACAAGCTGGCTCCCTATTTCCGTGATGGCCAAGCCATCACGCAGGAGCGCGGCCACTAAGCTGCCGCGCGCGGGTTGGTTCCCGCAGCGTAGCGTGGCGCGCTATGCTGAAACACCTCGATGGAAGGAGGTGACGGCATGGCCCAGCGCAAGAAGAAGCGTGCGGACCGCAGCATGTGGAAGATGTCCCCGGAGCGGCTCGAGGAACACCTCAAGCTGCGCAGTCGCGCAACGCGCATTCCCGATAAGAAGAAGGAGCAATCCAAGAAGGCCTGCCGGAACACCCGGCGGGCCTTTGGCCGTTTATGGGGAGGTTGTGCCAGCGTATGGAACTAGACCAAAGAAAATAAAACTTGTGGCCTGTCCAACAATCGCTTAAGGTTAACAGTAGGTTAACAATAGGCGAACAGAAAGTGAGTTTAGAGATGACTTCCCCTAACGCCCGCCGTTTCGATACGTTGCGCCAGGATTTACACGCAAATTACGGCCACGAGTACACCGCGCAGGAGATTGACTCCTTCCTCGATGCCACCATTGAGCGTCACGAAGCTGGTGCGACCTTAGATGAATTTGTTCCCGTGATGGTGGAGCGTGAGGTGCGCGAGCACTTCGGCACCCACCGCATCCACGTGCGTTTCTCCGCAGGCGCCGACCACGCCCTGGCGCAGGCTGCCGTGGCGCTGACGAAGAAGTACGCCGGCGATGCCCTACTTGTCGACGCCGCCGTGGCCCACCCCGAAAACGACCCGGACTCTCACATGGCCCACGTGCTGCAGGAGCGCGGCATGGCGGAACACCCGGACCGCTACGTCGAGGACCTGCGCTTGGTGACGATCCCGGATTACATCGTGTATCTGGGCCGCGAGGTGCCGCGCGATGAAGCCGGCAAGGACGTCAAGATCTGGGACATCGCCACCGCCGAAACCGTGGAAGAGACCCGTGAGCTGGCCGATGACCTCGGAGCCCGCGTGCTCTACATGCTCAACCGCCTGGGTATCGAGCCCATCTCGGAGGATGCTGCTGTCACGGCCTAAATCAGCTGGATAAAGACTTCCTCAACGCGGTCGACACTGCGCAGGGAATCTGGAAGGTTAAGACCGGCATGGGCGATGACGTAGGCGTCGCGTACATCGGTCTTGGAGTTGCCGACGTGGATGCGAGAGAGCTGTCGCATCGCAAGCCCTGGTAGATAGCGAACATCTGCCCCCATGTCTTGGGCGACTGCGACGGTTAATCGGCCGATGTTGTTGGGCTGATCGACAATGACAAGGACCGAGGCGTTGTCGGCGAGGAATTGGCCGAAGAGCTTGCGTAGCGAGCCTTCATGCTGATTGATGCGTTTGGACAGGACTTGCCTGCCTTGGGGATCGAGGACGCAGGCGTGGTGGAAGTATTTGCCGACGTCTACGCCAATGACGAAGTCATAGGCCATGGGTGTATGCCTCCTAGCGATGAATGAGGAGTTGGACTATTTAAGCTTCATCGCTGGGGTTGTCGGACATGCTTGCGCTGGTATCCACATTACTGTGAGACCTCATACCACCTGGGCTGGGTCAGGTTCCTATTAGCAGTTTGAGGATGTCACTGTCTTCGGCGGCATCACCCCCGGATCTTTTTCAGACAGGGGCGGGAATAAGCCATACCGAAGCCAGCGACTAGTTCCACTGTCCTTTCGGACGGAGGGACCGGAAATAAACATAACCAGCCCAATCGGGTGGACAGGCTATGAATCTTCGGTGCCCTGGGGTGGAACTGCTAACAACGTAATGGGGGGGATCGGGGGCAAAGTCAATAATTCGAGTCTGGCATAAGTTGATAAGGATTGCCTAACCTAATACTGTTTCAAGTTATGTTCCGATCGGGAATCGGCACCGGAAGCGAGGCGGCGACGATGAACAGAAAACGTGGATCGACCAGAGAACCCCTCTCCGGAGGGGGAGTCGGGGACGCGGGCTCGGACGGGACGGGCGACGGCGACGCGGTGGCGTCGCAGACGGATGACGGGCGGTTGGTGCACGTCGCACCGGTCGCAGCAGGTGGCCGACCATCCACCCGCGACATGCTCGTCGCCGCCGCGATCGGCGTCGCGGGGTCTCTCATCATCGTGCCCCTGACTTACCTGCAGGTGTTCGCCGGCATCGCCCACGTTTATCTCGTCGCGGCGACGCTCGGGTTGTGGTTCCTGCCGTGCGTTGTTCCCCTCATCGTCGTCCGCAAGCCTGGCGCGAGCCTTATCGCGTGCCTTGCCATGGGCGTCGTGTCCGCGGCGACCACCCCGTTCGGCGTCGCCGCAATCGGGGCGCTGATTATGGAAGGATTACTCATCGAGCTTCCGTTCATGGTCACCCTGTACCGGCGGTGGACGCGTCCCCAGTTCGTGGCGTCGGCGATGTTGTTCTCCGCGCTGATGGGAACGATGGCCCCGCGCGCAGTCGGCGTCGACTCGCCGACCACGCCCATGACCCTGATCAGCTTCGCCGTAGCCTTGGCATCGAGCCTGGTGTTTTTGGTCCTGGGCTTTGCCGTCGCAAAGGGGCTTCGCAGCCGCGGGGTCACCCGGTGACTGGCGGAGCATCCGCGTGCGCCGGTGCGACACGCGGGACGGTCCCGGCCCGGTTACGGGTTAGTGGCGCGGGCGTGCGGCACGCCGATGGGCGATGGGCACCCGACATGGTGGATCTCTCCTTCGATTTCGGCACGATCAACGCCATCACGGGACCCGTGGGATGCGGAAAGACGAGCCTGGCCCACCTTATCGCTGGACTGATTCCCTCACACATCCCCATCGACCATGCCGGATTCGTGCACATCGTCGATGCCGACGGCACCGAACGCCCCGTGGACGGGGACCGGGTCACCTTCGTCGGGCAAGACCCGGCGACGCAGGTGCTCACGCTCCGAGTCGTCGATGACGTGTCCATGGCCCTCGAGTTTTCCCTCGTGGAAGCCGACATCGTCGCCAAGCGATCAGCCGCGGCCCTATCAGAGCTCGGGCTGTCAGAGCTCGCGGAGAAGGATCCGTGGGCTTTGTCGGGCGGGCAACGCCAGCGGATGGCCATCGCCGGTGCGGTGGCCAGGGCGCCGGAGGTCATGATCTTCGACGAGCCCGCGGCCCACGTCGACGAGGACGGTCGCCGGTCGCTGTTCGCCGCCATCCGTGATTTGCGGGCCCCGGGGCGCGTCATCCTGCTCATCGAGCACGACCTCCGTCCGTTCGACGGGTGGGTCGACACGGTGACAATCCTCGATGCGGACGGGAGCGTCGCCGCCCACGGAGCGCCGGAGGGCATCGCGGTGAAGGGCATTGCGACGACGGCCGCGACCGCCGGAACGCCGGACGCCAGTACGCCGGGCACGGGGGCACCGGACCGTCTCAGTCCGGACCGGCGGCGAAGGTCCCGGGGAGCCGGGGATGGCGCTGATCCGGAATCGGAGGCGGACGCCGTTCCACTGCTGGCCTTGACCGGAGCCCATGTGGCCCGGGGCAGGGAGCGGATCCTGAACGGGGCCGATCTGACATTGGAACGGGGCGAGATCCATGCCCTGGTCGGCACCAACGGAGCCGGTAAGTCCACCTTGCTGGCGGTGCTGTCGGGCCAGATGAAGGCGGGAGCGGACCTCCGGATCGACGGCGCGTCGGCCCGGCGCGTCCCCGACGCCTTCGCGTCGTTGGCGTTCCAGAACCCCGAGCACCAGTTCACCCGCGCGACCGTCGCCGCGGAAATCGACTCCGCGCTGGCCGGCACGGACCCGCACGGACCACTCGGCGCCGATGAGCTGCGGAAACTGCGGGAAGCCTTGTGCCCCCGGGCACTTGACCCCGTCTCGCCGTTCGTCCTGTCGGGCGGACAGAAAAGACGGTTGGGCATCTTCCTGGCGGTGGCGGCCAATCGCCGTTTGCTGCTTCTCGACGAGCCGTTGGCGCATCTGGATTCGCCGAGCTCGCGCATCGTACTGGATGCCCTAGCGGAATACGCAGGGGCCGGCGGAACCGTTGTGTTCACGTGCCACGACCGCCGTGCTGCGCGAACGTGGGCGGATCGGGCGAGCATCGTCGCCGAAGGGAAGGTCACCTGGTCCGGTCCCGCAGCCGACGTGCCGGCTTCCCCGGAGTCGTCCCGGCGGGATCGCGCACTGCCCGCGGCCGGCGCACGGACGTCCTTGGACGAAAGCCCCTGGACCAGTGGATCCGCCGCTCGAATGCGCGCGGGGTTGAACGCCATCACGATTGTCGCGGCGGTGATGCTCGTCCTCGTCGCCGGGCTGCTCTCCGGCGGAGACGCCGTTCTCGCCCTGACGGTGGTCGCGTTCCTCGCACTCGCTGCAATCGCGGAACGCGACGTTCGGGCGACGGCGGGGAAGGTCCTCCTCGCCCTGTTGATCGGGGTGTTCTTCGGCCTGCTCGGGTGGCGCTCCGAGTTCTACGGCAGTGGGGATCCGGCGGAGGCTGTCCGCCACGGCATCCATCACGGACTGCTGCTGACGGCCGTGTTCGCGGGGACGGTCCTGGTCTCCGCGTGTATGCGCGTCGAGGAGCTTTTCGACGCCATGGTGCAACGCCTCCGGGTGCCCTACACATGGTGCACCATAGCGATTTCCGGGGTGAGCATCGCGGCGTTCCTTCGCAGCGAAATCCCCCAGCTGACATGGGCGATTAGATTGCGCTCGATGCGACCGGGGCAGTCTTTCCGCTCCGGCTTCATTCGCGCGACGACGCCCGCGCGCATCGCCTTTCCCCTGTTCGTCAGCGCCGTGCGCTGCGCCGAAAAGCTGTCCCTGACCCTGGCGATGCGCAACTTCGGCCGCCATCCGCGGCGTACCTTCCGCACTGATCACCCCTGGCGAGTGCGTGATGGTTTCGCGGCCGCAGCGTCCGCCGCGACCTTCGTTGCCGCCCTGGTGTCCGCAGTGACTTGACGGGCACCCGGAACCGGCGGGCCTCGAGCCCGCGAGCGTTTCCGAGCTTGTGCGGAGACGCGCCCCACCCAGTTGCTTCAACCCTTCAGACACATCCTCCGGGTCGCGCCATGCGGGCCCGGTCCGCCCGGCACCGGCATGGCGCCGACAACCGAAAGAGGTACCAGTGAACACGATCCGGACCATCAGCGACGTGCTTCGGGACAAGGCCGATGAGACGAAGAAGGGGATCACCTTCGTCGAGAATCGGCGGGACGTCTTCGTCCCGTACGGCCGGGTCCATGCGGAGGCGGTGGCGGCTGCGACTCGGTTGGCCGAAGCCGGCATCGGCCCGTTCGAGGTGCATGCAGACTCACTCGCCCGTGCTTGCATCGACTCAGGCACCGGGTACATCGACGTCAACGATTCGATCGACGCCCGCCGCGCAATCATGGCCCTCGACGGGGATGCTCGGCGGGAGGGGGTTCCCGTGCTCACCGGGTTCGGCCTGTGCCCGGGCTTGTCGACGGCCCTGTTGATGCTCGGGGCCTGCGCTGCGGGGGTCGAAGAGGTCCGCGATGTGCGGGTCGATCTGCGAATTGCCGCCGACCAGGAATCCGGAGCCGCGTCGGTCGAGTCGATGTTCCGGACCATTCGCGGCGGATACCGCGCGATGCTCGGCGGCGCCATCGTCGAAGTGCGGCGCAACCTGGTGTCGTCGCAAAGCGGAATCGGCTACGAATGCCCGGACATCGACGTCGTACGCGGGGTGTGCCCCTCGATCCTCGGATATTTCTACCACGTCGCCTTCGATGCTCTCCCCGATGAGTCGGTGGAGAAGATCCGCACGTCGAGACTGTACGCGATGCCCGTCGTCTCCGGTCTGCTCGCCCGTCTCGGGGCGGCCGTGACGTCGCGGAAGGCGCGGGCGAAGGGCACTCCGCAACCCGCCGAGCTGGTCGTCGCACTGTCCTCCGCCGGTGCGGGCGATGCGGGGTCGGCGGCCGAGACAACCGTCGTCCGGGCGACTGGCCCGGGTTCCTACAAAATGACCGCGGCGATTGCTGCCGCCACCGTTGTGGCGGTCGCGGGGAAGCCGGTCGCGCCGGGGTGCCGGGATCTCGTCAGCCACCCCCGGCTCCTCGAACCGGTCCTCGCCTTCGCCCGCGATGCGGGCATCCATATCGAAACGCCGCATGACAACCCGACCACGGGGCCACTGCCGGCAGCGGCCCACTGCGACACCAAAGAAAAGGAGAAACGATGACGGATCAAGCTGAACGGGGTGCGGCGATCGTCGTCCGCGACCTCACGAAGAGCTACCCGATTGCGGGCACAGCCGGCACCGCGCCCGAAGGCGGGGCAGGTGCTCCGCCGGACGGCGGGCGCAAGGGAAAGCGCGGCGCCCGGATGCGCAAGCATGTGCTCGACGGCGTGAGTTTCACCGTGCCCGCCGGGTCGATCGTGTCGTTCCTCGGCCACAACGGTGCAGGCAAGACCACCCTCATCCGAATCCTGTCGACGCTCATCACCGCAGACTCCGGCGAGGTGAGCATCTTCTCGCGCGATGTGAAAGAGGACCCGGCGGGCGTGCGCGCCGACATTGCCACCACCGGCCAATTCGCGGCGATCGACGAGAACCTCACCGGCCGGGAGAACCTGGAGTTCTTCGGGCGTCTGCGCGGACTCGACCGCGCCGACGCGGCCGCCCGCGCGACGGAACTGCTCGCGCAATTCTCGCTCGCGGACAGCGCCTCGACGCTGGCGTCGGCCTATTCGGGTGGCATGCGGCGCCGCCTCGACATCGCCGCGTCGCTGTGCGTCGTGCCCAGGTTGCTGTTCCTCGACGAACCCACGACGGGGCTGGACCCGGTCAGCCGCGAAGAGTTGTGGGGCTTCATCCGGCAACTGCGGGACGACGGAATGACCCTGGTGCTGACCACCCAGTACCTGGAAGAGGCGGAGGCGCTGGCAGACCACGTCCATCTGCTCAAGGACCGCCGCATCGTCGCCAGCGGAACGCCGGAGGAATTGCGTCGCGACTTCGGGTCGCACGTGCTCCGCGTGTCCTTCGCCACTGCCGCCGGGGCGGAGGCGTTCGCCCGCTGCCTAAGGGGAGCGTGTCTGGACCGTGCCCGCGTCGCGGGGAAGTTGGTGTCCCTCGACGTCGACCCCGGACCGCAGGTCCTCGAGGCGGTGGCGCGGGCGATGGAGGCCTCGGAAACGTTGCCGGATTCGCTGAGCGTGTCGCCGCCCACCCTCAACGAAGTGTTCATATCGATGAACGCGGGGGGTGCGGCGCGATGAGTGCGACGTCGGTCGCGGCGTTTCTCCGTCGGGATCTGCTGCTGCTGCGACGCAACACCGCGTCGCTGATCTCCATGTTCGTCGTTCCTCCCCTCTTCCTGCTGTGCCTGTACGCGGTGTTTGGGTACTCGGCAGGGCAATCCGGCTTCGGGTACCTGCGTTTCGTGCTCGGCGGCTGCCTGTTCCAGGCGGCGATGTTCACCGCCGCGGCGTCGGCGATGGCGGTGGGACAGGACGTCGAATCCGGGCTCGTCGACCGTGTGCGCGTGTTGCCCGGGGCCACGGGCGGCTATGTCGCCGGCAGGCTCGCCACCGATGTGCTGCGGATGTCCGCGTCGATCGCGGCGCTGCTGATCGTCGCGTGGGCCTGTGGCCTCGACATGGCTCTCGGTGACGTCGCGTGGACAGTCCTGTGGTCACTGCTCGCCGCCGCGGTCCTGTCCCTGGTCACGGACGGGGTGATCCTGATGGTGCCCGCCCCGGTGTCGACGGCCTCATCGATCCAGGCGCTGGAAATGCTGCTGCTCATGTTCTCCACCGCGTTCATTCCGGCGACCGCTTTGGACGGCTCCCTTCGCGACGTCGTGCGCCACATGCCTTTTTCGCCGGTGATCGAGGTGATTAGGGCGGCGTCCCCGGACGCCTTCCCGGATCGCGCCGGGGAAGAGGCCGCCCTGTGGCTCGGTGTCGCGGCGGTCGCCGGAATCGTCCTGTTCATCCGCCGGTTCACCTCGAGGAGCGAATCATGATTGGCGCCATCTTCGTGCATCTGCGGCGCATCGCCCACATTTGGCTGCGGCGCCCCGACTTCTGGTTCATGACGTTCATTGCTCCGCTCGTGTACCTGTTCATCGTCAACCGCATGTTCGGTGGCCTGGTCAGGCAGCTCACCGGAGAGTTCGAACTCCGGAACGCGGTCATCCTGGTCGTGACGGCGTGGGCGTTCATCCTGGCCATCACGGGATCATCCACCGTGTTCGTTGAACGCAGCAATGGCTTCCACGAGCGGTTGATCACCATGCCGGCGCCGTACGCGGCCGTGCCGGCCGCACGGATCATTGCCGAGTTCATCCAGATCATGGCGATGACGGCCGTCGTCGCGGCGGTGGCCGCCTTGCTTTCCGACGGCCCACCGGAGGTGTCCTGGTGGTGGAGGATCGCGGTGACCGGCGCGATGGTTGCCGCGGCGGCCGCATGCACCGGCACGTACATCGCGTTCTCCATCACCAGCCCCCAGGGTTCCGTGGCCCTCATCCCGTTAATCATCGTTGCGATGTTCGTCAACACGGTGCTCATGCCCGCCGACCACTTCCGTCCCCTCCTGCGCGGAATCGCCGGGCACACCCCCGTATCCGCGGCCGGCGAGGCCGTCAACGGCACCGGAGCTGCGGGTCTGGTGGTCTGCGCGGCCTGGTTCTTAGGCATCGCCGTGCTCGCGGCGTGGGGCATCGCCGTGAAAACGAGGCCGGGGGAGTCTGCATGACGGCCCGCGAATCCGAGCATCTAACCCGAAACCGCCGCGTGGATGCGGCCCACACACCCGGAGACAGAACCAGATGAAGTCGATTGCCCAGATCGTCCAGAACAACCGCAGGCTCCTCGCGGCCTACGAGGACAAGGTCCAGCCGAGGTTCCTCAGCCGCTATGCGCGCGAACCGATGGACGCCGCCGTGTACCGGAAGCTCCGTGCGCTGAATCCCGGGCCGGATGCGCCGGCCCGGGTCCTCGACCTCGGTTGCGGAACCGGGTGGCTCGCCCGCACGCTCGCCGCTGAGTCTCGCTATCGCAGGGCGAACATCGTCGGCTACGACCTGTCGCCCAATGCGATCCGCATCGCCCGCGAACGCGCCGCCGCCGACGGGCTTGGGGCCCGGACGGAATTCCACGTTGCCGACATCCTCACGCCGCTCGCGGGAGAGCCCGGCGGGGCCTGTGAAATCTGGGTGTGTGGCGCGCTCCACCAAATGAAGGATGCGGGAGCCGCGCTCGGCAGGGTCGCCGGGCTGCTCGCCGATGGAGGCATCGCTTACGTGCAGACGTTCGTCGAGGATCCCGACGTGAACGAGCATGTGGACATGGCCGTCGTTGCGAAGATGGGCCACCGGGTGTTCCGGGGCAGCGAGGTCGAGGACCTCGCCGAAGCCAACGGGCTGAAGCTGGGCGGAGCCTCACACGCCGGCATGGTGTACTTCTGCACTCTCACGAAGAAAAGCGCGATCGGGGAGGCGGGCAAGTGAGCGCCGTGGACGGGACCGTAGGCCCGTGGTCGCTGCTCGCCCCGATTCGGACCCGGATGCGTGCGGTGGTCGCGTTATCCGTCCTGTCGTCGGTGGCTACCGTCGCTTCGCTGGTCGGCATCATCGACATCGCGATGACGTACCCGGAGGCCCCGGAGCATCGGACGTGGTTGGCCGTGGCTGTCATCGTCGTCGCCGCAACGGTGCGCATGGCCGCGGACGGCGCCGCCGGCATGCTCTCGCACCGGGCGGATAATGACCTGCAGCTCCACCTCCGGCGCCGACTGGTCGCCCAAATCCGGAAGTTGCCCCTGGGCTGGCTGGATGCCCGGCGGTCGTCGGGAATCATCGAGTCGGTTGAGAAGGACGTCGCGGCTGTCCACCAGCTCATGGGCCACACCGTCGGTGAGACCGTGGTGGCGGTGCTGGTTCCCCTGCTTTCCCTCATCGCGCTCGTCATGGTGGATTGGCGGATCGCGGTGGTGGCGGTCGTCCCGGTGCTGGTCACCTTCGCCCTGATGGGCGTGATGATTTCGCGCGGAGCCGGTCTTCAGCGCGACTACGAGCGAGCCTCCGAAGGAGTGACGGCCGCGGTCATCGAGCTGGTGCGCGGTATCCCGGTGATGAAGTCCTTCGGGCGTGCTAACCAGGGCGCGGGTCGCTACGATGCCGCGGCGTTGTCGTTCGTCCGCGCGTGGTCCGCCTGGTCCCGGCAGTCGAACATCTATCTCGGGCTCATCGACGTGGTGACGTCCCCGACCACAGTTCTCGCAGTGGTGTGCGGGGCCGGCCTCGCTCTGAGGGACGCCGCGGGCGGCATACCGGAGGGTCTCGTCGCCGGGCTGGTTCTCAGCCTTGGACTCTCCGCGGCGATCGTGCGGGTGGCCATGAACTCCGAACCCATCATCGCGGGGATCGCCGCCCTGAAGTCCATCGCGGAGGTGCTGAGCACGCCGCCGATCGCCGAGCCCGCCGATCCGGTGCCCGCGCGCGGAGGCGCGCTCGAGGTCCGGAACCTGGTCTTCTCCTACGCCGATGGGCCGCGGGTCCTCGACGGGATGTCCGCGACGTTCGAACCGGGGACCCTCACGGCGCTGGTGGGGTCCTCCGGTTCCGGAAAGTCCACCGTCGCCCGGCTGTTGGCGCGTTTCCACGACCCTGTCGAAGGCTCGGTGCTGCTGGGCGGCGACGATCTTCGCGACATCGCCGTGCGCGACGTGCACCGTTCGGTGTCGGTGGTGTTCCAGGATCCGCAGTTGCTCACGCTGCCCTTGCGGGAGAACATCCGGCTGGCCAGGAGAGACGCCACCGACGGCGAAATCATGGCGGCCGCGAAGCTCGCGAACCTCGATACGGTCATCGCGGCGCTGCCGAAGGGCCTGGATTCGGTGGTCAACGTCGACGTGACCTTTTCCGGTGGTGAGGCGCAGCGCGTGGCCATCGCGAGGTCGATTGTCACGGACGCGCCGGTGCTCATCTTCGACGAGGCAACCGCTTACGCGGATCCGGCTTCCGAGGCCCTCATTCAGTCCGCAATCGAGCGTTTGGCTCGTTCGCGGACGGTGATCGTGATTGCGCACAGATTGAGCACGATCCGCAACGCCGACCGCATCCTCGTTCTCGATGGGGGAGCGGTCGCGGAGGCGGGCACCCACGACGAGTTGCTTGCGCGCGGTGGCCGCTACCGGGATCTGTGGCGCGCGTTCGCGCTCGACGACGAACCATCCGCTCCGCGGGGCACTGAATCAGACGATGAAAAGGCAGGGAACCGATGATTCGGGACTTGTGGTCGATGACGGATCGGCTCTCGAGAATGACACTGGTGTGGCTCATTGCGTTGGCCACGCTTGCCGCGCTGGCCCAGGGAGCGGCGTTCGTCGCGCTGCTGCCGCTGCTGTCGGCTCTGGCCGAGGGAGATGATGCGACGGCATGGCGTTTCACCGGCGTCATCGCCGGCCTCGCGGCCGCCCATGCGGTGCTGTCCCTCGCCGCGGGGACGGTCGGCAGAGCGAATTCCGCAGCGGTGCTGTCGTCCCTGCTGCGTTCCCTGGGCGAACGCGTGCTGACATTGCCACTCGGGTACGTCACCAAGTCCACGGCCGGCCGCTTTTCGGAGATGGCGTCGTCGGGTATCGCGTTCGCGGCGTCCGTGCCGCACGTGATCCTGCGGCCCGTCATCGCCGCGGTGGTTACGCCGACCGTCATCGCCTTCGGAATTCTGGCGGTGGATTGGCGCGTCGGTTTGGTTCTTGTCGCGTCGGCACCGGTGCTCTTCTTCGCCTACCGGGCCATTGGCCGGGTCGGCGGGGAGTCGGACGAAGCGCATGCTGACGCCGTCGCTGCCGTCTCCGGCAGGCTGATCGAGTTCACCCGCGGCCAGCAGGCGATTCGCGCCGCGGGCGACGGTTCGGCGGCGGACGCGATGGTGGATGAGGCGATCCGGGCCCAACACGATGCGTTCGCGAAGGCGACGTCGACGCAGGGGGCGGCCATCGGACGGTTGGGTTCGGTCGTCCATGCGGTGTTCACAGCGGCGGTGATCGTCGCCGTGGCAGTCGCCGCGACGGGTGGGATGGCGCCGACGCATTTGGCGCCGATGCTCATCGTGCTCGTCCAGTTCACCGGACCGATCACCACGGCGGGAGCGTTGTCCGGCGGGTTCGGTGCGGGCCGCAACACGTTGGCTGCGTTGCGTGACCTGCGGGCAATCCCCGCCCTTCCCGAACCTGCCGCACCGGAGCTGCCCGACGGGCATGACGTGGAGTTCCGCGACGTGAGCTTCGGGTACGGGGATAAGAAGGTTCTCGACGGCGTCAGCTTCCGTGCACCTCAGGGAGCACTGGTTGCCGTAGTGGGACCGTCGGGGGCGGGCAAGACGACGGTCATGCGGCTGCTGTCGCGTTTTCATGATCCGGACTCGGGGGAGATCCTCATCGGCGGGGTGCCCTTGCCTCGGATCGGCACCGACGGCGTGAACTCGCTGGTGACCCCGGTGTTCCAGGAGACGTTCCTTTTCGACGCGTCCGTGCGGGACAACGTGGTCTTCGCCGACCCCGGATTCGGTTCCAGGCCCGGTGACGGGGACCGCTTGCGCGAGGCCGCCCGGCGTTCCGGGGTGGACCGCATCGTGGAGCTGCTGCCTTCCGGGTGGGATACCCCGGTGGGGGAGGAAGGGACGCTGCTGTCGGGAGGCGAGCGGCAGCGCGTCGCCATCGCCCGGGCGTTTCTGAAGGATTCCCCGGTGGTACTTCTCGACGAGCCGACGTCCTCGCTGGATGCGGCCACTGAGCGGGCGATCATCGGCACGATTGAGGCGTTGCGCGGCGATCGCACCGTGATCGTCGTCGCCCATCGCCTGCACACCATCCGCGATGCCGACCTCATCGTCGTGCTTTCGGAGGACGGGACGGTCGCAGAACGGGGCACGCACGATGAATTGCTGGCGAAGGGCGGCCGCTATGCCGAGTCGTGGGCGTGCCGGACGGGGAGTTCCCCGGGCGCCTGATCCTCGTCCGTCGAGGACTATCGCTCCGGTCCGGTACCGGTGCAGTGGTCCCGCCACGCCGTCCCGGTCAGCGGGTCCTCGACGATGCCCTGGGCGACAGGGTCGTAATTGAAGCCGTAGTGCTCGGTGCGGTGGGCGGGGCACACGTCTTGGACGGTGATGTTGGTGACGCCGGGTTCCCGCACGAAGGAGTTTTAGTGGGGGAGCACGGCATTGTCGTGCCGCGTGCCTAGGAAGGTGTACCGCACGCCCGGTCGAGTGATGTCGCCGATGGTCAGCTCATTCAGCAGCATGGAACCGGAGATCTGCTGTTCCCAGGCAAGCGCGTTCGTTTGCCGGCGTTTCGGGAGTATCCGTGGCGCATCTCGGGGTGGACGTCAAAGCGATCGGCTGCGCTGTGCGCCCGGGGCCCGTGGTTCGAGGCATCGGTACCGATGAGCTGTTCGACGACCCGGTCCCGGGAATGAGGATGACGGGCAATTCACCGTCCCGGGGCGGCACCGGAAGTCGTTGGCGCCGGGGGCACCAGACCGGGCTTGGCCATGGACAGGGCCCGGGCGGCCGCGGGTGAGGTTTGCCGGCGGCCGGGCCACCGGTCGGGAAACCGCCGTCCGACAGCAACGAGGGGATTCTCGTCACCTCGTCGGGGGGTGTTCCTATATAGGTTGTGAACTCCACGGGTGGGCTTGGGGCCTGACCCCCGGAAAGTAGACACGTC